>JACQYX010000383.1 GCA_016207985.1 Ignavibacteriales bacterium
ACCTCTGGAATCTGAGTTTATATAAAGACTCCGTTAGCCAAACCTCATTGATTAGCTCAGTTGCGTCTAACACAAGTCTTACTGTCACCGATCTGAATCCCGGTACATACATCGCAATTGAAGCAGATAGCACCGGTTGGCAACAGCTTGGCAAGATAATCAACGGTGAGCAATTTATATCAACTACTCGTGTAGATACTTTTACACTTGCCACAGGGCAATCCCGCACAATCGATTTCGTTAATTGCCGTCCTAAAATCATAATCAGGAAATTTGTAGACTCAGACGGTCTGTTTAGTACCACTGGAGATAGAAATTTTAAAACATGGTCTATCTCTCTTTACAAAGATACCGTTACCTCTAACAATCTAATATCTCAATGTACATCCTGTGAGAGTCTTGTAGTCTTCAATCCTCCGTTTGATACTTACATCGCTCTCGAAGCCGATAGCGTTGGCTGGCAGCATATTGGTAAGGTCGTTGATGGTGTTCCTATTGCTTCAAGTACACGTACCGACACTTTTGTTTATTCTTCCGGTCAAATAAAGACAATTGATTTTGTCAATTTCAATCCAAACAAAATAATTATCCGAAAGCTTTATGACAGTGATGGATTATTATCAACAACTCAAGATCGATCCATCAAACGGTGGAGCCTAAGATTATACAAAGAAACGATGAGCAACCTTATTGCCTCCGTCTCAGCTTCCGAAAGTTTGCTGGTTGAAAATCTTGGCAATGGTACATATATCGTGGTAGAGGGAGACAGTCTCGGATGGGTAAATATCGGAAAAATCCGTAATGGTGTAGTATTTGCCGGACAATTTGCGGCATACACGTTTACAGTTACAGGCGGACAAACTTTTACCGTTGATTTCATTAATACCGCACCGCATGTGAGTATTACAAAATTTAAAGACCTCGATGGCAACTTCAATACAAGTGGCGATAGGATGCCCGTACCGTGGAGTTTAACTTTGTATCGTGGCTCTGTTGCACCAACGAATATCGTTGTCTCGGTTGCATCATCTGAGAGTCTTGTAATAAGTGGATTACCGCCGGATAACTATATCGTAAGAGAAGCTGATAGTGTAGGTTGGCTGCACATCGGTACCGTGTTGAACGGTGTCGGCGCGGCGAGTCAGGAAAGAGAAGTTCAGTTTAGCATCGCAGGTGTCGAGTCGCATGAAATTGAGTTTATCAACACATCGACTAATTTTATAACCATCAGAAAGCTTGTCGATCAGGATGGTAATTTTGCTACTGTCGGTGATAGAACATTAAAGAACTGGAGATTATCTCTGCATAAAGACACAATCACTGGTACGATTGTAGGTTCAGTTGCCTCCTCTCCGATTTTAACTGTTAGCAACCTCATGCCGGGCAAATACGTTGCAGTTGAAGCCGATAGCAGCAGGTGGTCGCATATCTCGACAGTCGTGGATGGAATTTCTCAAGGCGGTACATCCGTGCGATCATGGATGGTAAATGTAGTTTCAACCGAATCGCACACTGTTGATTTCGTGAACTTTGATTTGGATAGGAAAAAAGTCTGGACAGCGGCAATTGACTGTGAATGGAATAACGGTAGCAATTGGGAGCCAGCGGGAATTCCTATCCCAGGCGATACTATCATAGTTGCGTCGAGTGCTTCATGTCCACTCGTTATCCCACCCGATGCAGCGTTGGGTACAATTTCCATAGCAGTTGGTGAAACATTACAAGTCAGAAGTGGAACCTCACTTTTAATTGGTGGTAATGCAATCATAGATGGTGCATTTATAGTAGAAGCAGGGGGTGACCCGACAATAACAATTGGGGGTGATTGGAAAGTAAACGGTAAGTTTACCCCAGAATATTCTACTATCATTTTCGAAGCTAATCGACCTCAAGTAATTGATGGCAGTGAGTTTTACAATGTTCAAATCGGCTCGGGTGAAGTGCAAAATCAAATACAAAAGTCTTCAATCGATTTACGTATAGTGATGAATGAGCAAGCGAATGTCAAGACAAACGGTGATTGGATGATTGAAGGAGTTCTTAATTTGAATACAAATCTTGATGCAGAAACTGATACTGTTTTTATTAATAATCCTTCGGATACTGCGCTACATGGTAACGGGATTGTAATCAGTGGCTCAATTAATCGAGCAATACAACAAGGGTCTCTGGGAGTTTATCAGTTCGAGAGCGAAAATAGCTTTATACAATTTGATGGGACTGGTACTTATCCCAATAGACTCTTGATGACAGTTTTCGCAGATACAACCCCGAGCAGTTTCAGTAGCAAATGGTTTATTGTCCCAAGCATTGTTGATACAAATGTGAATACACTGACTGCTGACTCATTAACTGGATTCTCATTTTGGTCGTTTGGATATCAAGCAGATACTGGCATAACTCCAATGGGACGACGAGTATATTCTATTGGTGCTATTAATGGAAATAATTTTAAAGCAAGATTAGCCTTACGGTACAATCAAGCTGATATTCCAATGAATGTTTCTGAAGAATCAATCGTAATGCTTACAACAAAGGATGTTGTTTCAGTTGATTATGAGGGGCAGGAATTACCTAGAAAGTTTGCCCTCGAACAAAATCATCCTAATCCATTTAATCCGTCAACTGTTATTAGTTACCAGTTACCGGTTGAAAGCAGTGTTAGGTTGAGGATTTACGATATACTTGGTCGTGAAGTGCAAACGCTTGTAGATGGAATTCAGGATGCTGGCTTCAAGTCGATGGTTTGGAATGCATCAGATTTATCGAGTAGTATCTATTTCTACAGATTGGATGCGGTAAGTATTCATATTCCTGCAAAAACTTTCACAAAGGTTCGGAAAATGATACTCATTCGGTAAAATCTGATAGATGGAATCTTTTTTTTAAAAAATGTACCATTCTTTTGAAATTGGTCGGGTTTTTCACTAACTTTTAATAAGAAATAAAAAGGAATAGTGTAATGCCGTCAGAATTAACTGTCAATGATGCGTTAGAAGCTATAGCACAGCTTTCTCCGGAAGATCAAATGATGATTGCCGAAATTATTCGGAGACGACTTATTGAACTAAGAAGACATGAGCTTGCTGAATCGGTTCGGGAAAGCAGAGAGGAATATATTAAAGGATTAACCAAACACGGTTCAGTAGATAATTTTATCGATGAACTTGAGCGTGACGAATGACTCTACATTGGTCCTCGAAATTTATTCGATCATTCAAAAAGAGAACAAAAGCACAACCCGAACTCCGTGGAAAAATTTTACATATCATGCGGATACTTGAGCGAGATCCATTTGCAGTTGAATTGAAAACTCACAAATTGAAAGGTATGTTTGAAGGCACATGGGCTTGCTCAGTTGAGTATGATTTTAGAATCATTTTCGAGTTTGTGAAAAATCCGGTCACTGCAGAAAAAGAGATACTACTGATTGACATTGGTACACACGAGGAGGTTTATTGAGTGAAATCCTTCGACAAGCCCGCTGTGGCGGACAAGCTCAGGACAGGGTTTAGCGAGTGGTATCTATTTCTATCGGTTAGATGCGGTGATTACAACCGATCTGAATAATTCTTTCCATCAAGTCAACAAAATGTTGTTGATGAAATAATACGAATCGTAAACTTCCCGAAACTTCCAAAGTTCCGGGAAGATAATTAATGACATTCGTTGGTCTGTTGAATCCAATCCCTATGCTTTATTTTACAGATTGCCTATCACCAATTTTTTTCGTACTTTTAGCCAACTAAAATTAATAAGATAAGACGCCAAATGAAATCAATCTTCACGTGGATTTGGAATATAAAGCTGCATAATAAAATTCTACTTGCACTGGTTCTTGGAGCGTTCTTCGGCGCATGGCTGAATGTAAGCAAATATGAACTTTCCATAAAACATCTTCAAGATGGTAAAGAACAATCCGTTACAATTAAAAATTGGGATAGCATTGAGCTTGTGGATGATCTGACTCAAACAATAAGAGGAACATTCGAGAGGGAAGATCAACTCCGACTTTTAAATTACTTCCAATCACTTACCAAAACAGATAAATCGAATTTAGTAGTTAGGGTTATTAAGTCTTGGAAGACAGAAGACGGAACAATTCAGTCGGGTGTTGAGACCTTTCGAAGTATTAAAAGCATCGAAAAAGTTAAAACTATTCCATTATACATCAAGCCGATTGGAACGCTGTTCATCCGTCTTTTAATGTTCATTGCTATCCCGCTTGTGTTGGCATCGCTTATCGTCGGTGCTTCAAGTTTAGGGAACATTCGAACGGTAGGTAAGATCGGTGCAAAAATGGTATTATTCTATGCGTGCCTCATCTCAATTGCAATTACTATTGGTTTGACACTCGCGAATACAATCAGACCAGGTGACAGGTTATCATCCGATGCACGTGAGAAGCTCCTCGTTGAGTTCACACCTAACATACAATCGAAAATCCAGGAGACGGTTGATGTAAATGTAGTCAATACGATTGTAAATATTGTTCCAACGAATGCTTTCGCAGCACTTGCAAATTCTGAAATGCTGCAGGTTGTATTCTTTGCATTAATCGTTGGCGTTACACTCACGATGATCAAGAAAGAAAAGTCGGAGCCAGTGATAAAATTCTTCGATGGCTTCAGCGACATGATGATTCGAATGGTCGAGATGATCATGAAGCTTGCACCGTTAGGTGTATTTGCACTCATCTCAGCAACTGTAAGTGAATTCGGATTCGATATACTCCAAACGTTATTCTGGTATGCGGCAACTTTATTGATAGGTCTAATCTTCCATCAGTTTTTTGTACTTGGAACGTTTGTTCGGGTTTTTGCTAAAATGAATCCCATTAAATTTTTTAAAGGTATACGCGATGTAATGCTGATTTCATTTACAGCAAGTTCCAGTGCAGCAGCACTGCCGGTTAACATGGAGTGTTGTGAGGTCAACCTCGGTGTGCCGAAGAAAATTACAAGTTTTGTACTGCCATTAGGTGCAACCATTAATATGGATGGAACCTCGATGTATCAAGCAGTTGCGGCAGTTTTCATTGCACAGGTTTATGGTATAGAATTGCACCTCTCGGAACAATTAATTATTTTATTGACGGCTTTACTGGCTTCGATAGGCACGGCACCGGTACCGGGTGTTGGCTTAATTATGTTGATAATAGTTTTGAGGTCGGTTAATGTCCCCGAAGAGGGAATAGCACTCATTTTAGGAATCGATAGATTCCTCGATATGTGCCGAACGGTTGTCAATACATCGGGTGATGCCGTAGTTGCAACGATCATTGCTAAACAAGAAGGTGTCTTAGGAAAAACAAATTTAGCGACAGCTACATAATGATCAAGATCGAAAAATTTGAAATAGGAGGCAGTAATCCGGTTGTGCTTATCGCTGGACCATGCGTTGTTGAAGGGCGAGAGATTACACTGCGAACAGCAGAGCAGATTCAGAAGATCGCGCGGAAACTTCGTGTGCCTTTCATCTTCAAATCATCCTATAAGAAAGCAAATCGTACAAGCGGCAAATCGTTTGCAACCTTAGGGATCGATGAAGCGTTGAAGATTCTTTCTGAGGTCAAGAATATTTTTGGAATTCCGATCTTGACCGATATTAATAACGAAAGTGATGCCGGTATCGTTGAAGAAGTTGCCGATGTGCTGCAGGTTCCGGCATTCTTATGCCGACAAACTGATATACTCCAAGCGGCAGGTCGAACGGGGAAAGTGGTGAACATTAAAAAAGGTCAGTTCATGGCACCTGAGGATATGAAACATCAGGCGAAGAAGGTCGAGAAGACAGGCAATAAAAAGGTGATGCTGACAGAGAGAGGCGCCACATTCGGATATCACAATCTCGTGGTCGATATGCGTTCACTCGCAATCATGAGGGATTTAGGTTATCCAGTGATATTGGATGCAACACATTCGGTGCAATTGCCGGGAGGTTGGAAACAAGAGACGGCAGGTCAACCGCAATTTATTTTTCCCATCGCTCGTGCTGGTATCGCTGTTGGTTTGGATGGATTATTCATCGAAACACATCCCGATCCCAAAAGAGCACTCAGCGATTCTGGAAGTCAGCTAAAGTTAGATTTGTTAGATGATTTATTACAACAAATTGTACCCTTGGATAAAATCGTGAAAGAAAAATTTGATCTCTAGAAATAAATCTCTCAAAGCATTTCACAACAAACTCAAGTGTATCCGCATGGTGGTAATGGATGTGGACGGCGTTCTCACCGACGGCTCGATCATCTACAGCTCTGATGGTCTGGAGTTCAAGCGGTTCCATGTTCACGATGGATATGGAATTTTTAGAGCACGAGAGAAAGGATTGCATTTCTCGATTATTTCAGGGCGTACTTCGAAAGTGACCACGATTCGTGCCAAGCGGCTCGATATAGCAGATGTCTATCAAGGTGACGCTGATAAAGTCTCAATCTTTCAGAAGATTAAAATGAAATATAAACTTGATTTCGATGAAGTTTGTTTTATCGGTGATGATGAGTTTGATCTTCCATTGCTGAGGAAAGTTGGATTCAGTGCGGCACCGGCAGATGCAGTAAAGCGTGTCCGCGATGAAGTTGATTATGTCACTAAAGCAGAAGGCGGTCGTGGTGCGGTACGTGAGGTGATTGACTTAATCTTGAAAGCGAAAAAACTGTTATGAAAGATAAAAATACGATTATTGAAAAAGGTAAAAACGTCATCCGCATCGAGGCAGATGCTGTTGCAGCACTCGAAGAGCGGATAGATGATAACTTCGCTAAAGCTGTTGAGATGATATGTGCTTCTAAAGGGCGACTGGTTATTGCAGGGATGGGAAAATCGGGAATAGTTGGTCGGAAGATTGTCGCAACTCTCAACTCAACAGGCACACCCGCGATGTTCCTTCATCCATCCGATGCTGTACATGGCGATTTTGGCATGGTGCGGAAGGAAGATGTTGTTGTATGTATTTCGAAAAGCGGCGATACCCCTGAGCTTAATCAGCTTCTTCCACTTTTTAAACGCATCGGTGTGCCATTAATATCGATGGTCGGAAATACAAATTCAAAGTTGGCTCAAGAATCGGATATCGTCCTCGATATCAGTGTGAAAGAAGAAGCGTGTCCATATGATCTCGCTCCGACCTCTTCCACAACAGCAGCGATCGTTATGGGTGATGCCCTCGCGATGGCGCTAATTGATAAACGTAATTTTACTATTGAAGATTTTGCATTCTACCATCCGGGCGGTATGCTCGGTAAACGACTTCTTCTGAAGATTGAAGAGATGATGGTATCCGGTAATGCAGTCCCGAAGGTGAATCAGAGCGTGCCGATACGTGATGCAATTTTAGAAATGACATCGAAGCGACTCGGGGCTACGTGTGTGATTGATGATGGTGGCAAGCTCGTCGGGATTATTACCGATGGTGATTTACGCCGGTTGCTCCAAAAGACAACCGACCTGACACATCTTACGGCAGAGATGATGATGACTCGGCATCCTAAAACGATATTAAAAGATTTGTTAGCCGCCGTGGCACTTCAGGAAATGGAAGCTCACAAAATTACACAGCTCGTTGTGGTAGACGATGATCATCATCCTATCGGCATGATTCACCTGCACGAATTAGTGGAAGCTGGACTCGGCTCAGAAAACCAGTAATCGATGCAAGAGTTAAAAGTTAAAAATCGACAAGCTCCTTCGCTCAACTTTTCGACAATGATTTCACCAATAATTGCACTCTTTACTTCATTCGCTTTGTTTCTCATCGGTTGTGAAAGCAAAGTCAAACCACCCATTACACCGTTAGGAATTCAACAAGAAGCTCCGACTCAGGAAAGCTGGAACACAACAATAAAATTCACCGATTCGGGGAAGGTTACCGGAATTCTACGTGCTGGATACATTGCTGTGTTTGCCGAGAAGAATATCACACGCCTCGATTCGAACATCACGGATGATTTCTACGACGAGAACGAGTATCATACTTCAATACTAACCGCGCGACGTGGTGTCGTAAACGATATAACACATGATTTCGAAGCTCATGATGATGTTGTCGTTGTTTCGGATAGTGGAAGTACACTGCAAACACAAGAGCTTTACTGGACTAATGCAACGCAGAAGATTCATACTCCAGCATATGTAGAGATTACCTCACCGACCGAACAAATTCAGGGGCACGGTTTTGAATCCGATAAAAGCTTAAAACATTATGTGATCTCCAAAGTCACCGGTAAGGCGAAAACGAATAAATAAAAAATGGAATTATATCATAACACCAATTTCAGGAAAGAACATCCTCAAGGATTTGAAGATACTAGATTCAAAAAGAAAAAGATTTTGAA
>JACQYX010000050.1 GCA_016207985.1 Ignavibacteriales bacterium
ACTACCGCATTACTTGGTAACGATTTAAGCACCCTCCCCGATTATCCTGCTGAAATCCGTGCACCTGCAGGTACCTTGTTTGGTGTGAGCGGATTTCAGATTCACTTCGGATCGAAAGAAATCAGCACACCCGGCGATACATGCGATGTATTGGTTGCCATGAATCCCGCCGCTCTCAAAGTCAATCTTCGAAGCCTGCGGGATGGCGGTATTAGAGTTGCCAATAAGGATGGATTCAACGAGAAAAATCTTATACTCGCCGGATACAATAAAAATCCTCTTGACGATGGCTCGCTCGAAAAATATCAGGTGCATGCAGTCGACATCACAAAACTAACCACACTAACTATTCAGGATTTAGGACTCTCAACCAAACTTATCGAGCGGAGTAAAAATTTCTTCGCTCTCGGAATGATGTACTGGATGTTTTCCCGCCCGATGGAATCGACCATAAAATGGATTCAAGAGAAATTCAAAAAAACTCCAGATATCGTTGAAGCAAACATACGTGTATTGAAAGCAGGTTATGCGTACGGAGAAACAACCGAAATTTTTCTGGCACGTTACGAAGTAAAACCTGCCGATCTCCCGCCAGGCAGGTACAGAAGCATCACTGGCAATGAAGCTACTGCGTGGGGTCTATTGGCTGCAGCCGCTAAATCGGGATTAGACCTTTTTCTCGGCAGTTATCCGATTACACCGGCGAGCGAAATATTGCACGAGTTATCGCGTCATAAAAATTTCCGAATTCGAACTTTTCAAGCGGAGGATGAAATCGCTGGTATTACATCGGCTATCGGCGCTTCATACGGCGGTGCGATTGGTGTTACTACAACAAGTGGTCCCGGACTTGCACTAAAATCCGAAGCAATGGGTTTAGCCGTCATGCTTGAGCTTCCGCTTGTCATCGTTGATGTTCAACGAAGTGGTCCAAGTACCGGACTGCCTACAAAAACCGAGCAGGCAGATTTACTTCAAGCCGTTCATGGAAGAAATAGTGAAGCCCCGATTCCTGTCATCGCTGCATGCACTCCTGCAGGTTCTTTCGATGCAGCATACGAAGCAATTCGATTAGCAATAAAATTTATGACACCTGTTATTCTGCTAACAGACGGTTATCTCGCCAATGGAGCCGAACCTTGGTTGATACCTTCGATCAATTCGTTACCCGACATTCCAGTCAGATTTAGAACTGATCCGAATGGTTTTTTCCCATATCTGCGAGACGAAAAAACACTCACTCGCCCATGGGCAATCCCCGGGACTCCGGGGTTGGAACACCGGATCGGTGGTTTGGAAAAAGAGCATATCACCGGTAACGTCAGTTACGATCCGGAAAATCATGAATTCATGGTGAAGATGAGGCAAGAGAAAATAAATCGTATTGCCGACGATCTTCCGGCAGTAAAAGTCGATGGTGACGAAAGTGGCGAACTTTTAGTTGTCGGGTGGGGCGGCACATATGGTGCGATTAGAACTGCTGTCGAAAATAAAAGGAAAGAAGGAAAATCTGTTTCACATCTTCATTTAAAATACATCAACCCATTTCAGAAGAATGTAGGTGAAATTTTAAAGAACTTCAAACATATCCTCGTTCCAGAACTTAACCTTGGGCAACTTGCGCTTTTGCTTCAAGCAGAATATCTCATTCCTGTTATCCGACTAAATAAGGTTCAAGATTTGCCATTTAGAGCTATTGAAATAGAAACTAAAATCGATGAAATACTAAAGTGAGCGGTGATTATGAAACTCGTCGATAATTTGTTGAAAGATGCAGCTAAAATATCAATGAAAAAATACACACCTAAAGATTTTCAATCCGATCAAGACGTTCGATGGTGTCCAGGGTGTGGAGATTATTCGATACTCGCACAAGTTCAGAGAGTATTGCCTGAGCTTAAAATCCCGAAGCACAATCTTGTTTTTATCTCAGGGATCGGATGTTCAAGTCGTTTCCCATACTACCTGGATACATATGGATTCCACGGCATCCATGGACGCGCTGCATCGATTGCGAGTGGTTTGAAGATCGCACGACCCGACCTATCGGTATGGGTTACCACTGGCGATGGGGATGGCTTAAGTATCGGTGGGAATCATTTCATCCACATATGCAGGCGAAACATCGATGTAAAGATTATTCTATTCAACAATCAGATTTACGGATTGACAAAAGGACAATATTCTCCCACCTCTGAATTTGGGAAGATAACCAAATCAAGCCCTTATGGATCTCCCGATCATCCGTTCAATCCACTTTTGGTTGCACTCGGGGCTGAAGCCTCGTTCGTTGCACGAGGAATTGACAGGGATCCAAAATTATTACAACAAGTGATCCGAAGGGCAGCAGAACATAAAGGAACCTCATTCATCGAAGTATATCAAAACTGCAACGTATTTAACGATGGGGCTTTCTCAACCTTCACTGAAAAAGAAACAAAAGATGATAATGTCATCGTTCTCGAGCATGGTAAACCGATGATATTCGGTAAAGAAAAAGATAAGGGTTTAAAGTTAGAAGGTTTTAAACCTGTAGTCGTCTCATTGAAAGATGGTGAGACATCGGTAAGCGAATTAATCGTTCATGACGAAAAAGATACGATGCTTTCTTTCATCCTTGCAAGGATGTCGAATCTCCCAGAGCTCCCCAGACCAATCGGTGTGCTATACGCAGTTGAGCGTCCACGCTATGAAGAAGTTGTTATACAACAGATAAAAGATTCAATTCAAAAGCAAGGAGAAGGAAATTTAGAAACATTGTTGACGCATGGGGAAACCTGGGAGATACGATGATACTTATGAAAATACCACGTTCCGAGGGAGTTCCGCTCCCGAAGCAACTGAGATGCTCAGAATGTCATGAGTAGACTTGTCCGCCTCTGGTGGAACTCACTCCCAACGTGATAAATTTACATTTGATAGGCGAGAAGGAATTTTCACCTTTTTTATTATATTTAGGTATGGAAAATAAGATCGACATAATAAAAGAGATAATAAATCAGCACCATAAATTTGTAATAACGACACATGTCAATCCCGACGGTGATGCAATCGGCTGTGAACTTGCTCTCTTTTATTCTTTACATCAGTTGGAAAAAAATGTAGTTATCATCAATCATAACGTAACACCGGATAATTATAGATGGTTAGATGCGGGCGACAGAATTCTCCACTTCATCCCCGAACTACATAGAGATTATATCCTCGATGCGGATGTATTATTCATCCTTGATGCAAACCAACCCGACCGCCTCGAAGTCTAGAGCCTTTTGTTAAGCAATCCAAAGCAATCAAGATCGTCATCGATCATCATCTCGATCCTCATCCTTTCGGCGACCAATATTTAATTGATGACGAAGCAACATCCACCGGTGAAATTTTGTTTAAACTTCTCAACCGAATGGAAAATGTTGTTATCGATCGGGAGATCGCCGTTGCATTGTATACGGCAATCATGACGGACACCGGTTCATTCCGTTATCCTCGAACCGATTCCGAGACTCATACAATTGCTGCTCATCTGATCAAGTGTGGCGCCGATCCAACTCAAAGCTTCGTTAACGTGTATGAAAATTGGACTTGCGGAAGAATGAGACTTTTAGGTGAAGCGCTCGATACACTGAAGACTGCCTATGATGGAAAGGTTGCTTACATCGTTTGTACCCAAAAAATGTTTAAAGAAACCGGAACAACGGAAGTCGAGACTGATAACTTTACAGTATATCCGATGAGTATTCAAGGTGTCTTGATTGGAATTCTATTCAACGAGCTATCCAATGGTGTTAAAATCAGTTTTCGTTCAAAGGGAAATATCCCAATCAATGAGCTTGCGAAAGAGTTCGGTGGGAACGGTCATCTGAATGCAGCTGGCGTACGCTTGTTCGATAAGAAATTGGAAGAAATTAGTCCACTAGTGATCGAGAGTGCTGGTAAGTATGTGAATATATTATAACTGATCGGTTACGAAGTGGATTAGTGGAATATTGGATGGATGAATGGATGTTATTAATGTTGGATACCAGAAGCTGGACACTTGAGACTTGAATCTTGAACCGTAAATCATGTACAACTTAGTAGGATTTTTAAAATGAAATTGACAGCATATAAATCTACACTGCGACAAGTGAAAGCCGATGCGGTTGCAGTATTCGTTTATGAGGATAAAAAAATATTCAAGGAACAGATAACATATCTTAAAAAATTCCTCCACAACATCGAACAGATTATCGAGCTTGAGCATTTTAAGGGGAAGAAAGATGAAGTTCTATCAACAATAACACAGAAGAAAATAAACGCACCACGACTCTACATTACAGGACTCGGTGAACGAAGCAGCCTGACACTCGAGCAGTACCGCCGATCAGCAGCAGCCGTTGCGAAAGAAGCACAAAAAGCTAAAGTTAAACATCTTGCATTTGACCTCCAAACAACTGAGGGAATTATAAACATCGACAATGATATCCGAAATATTGCACAGGCAATCGTTGAAGGTGCTGTCCTTTCTCTCTATAAATTCGATAAGTACATAACCGAGAAAAAAGACAACAGATCGAAAATATCAGAGGTTACGCTTATCAACGCCGATGAAAAAAGAGTTCGTGAAATCCAAAAAACATTAAAAGAGACACGGGTAATTTGCGAGGCAGTTAATTTTGCCCGAGATCTTGCAAATGCACCGAGTAACGAAATCTATCCAGAATCGTTAGCAGAGAGGGCGAAACAATCGGCTGACCGGTATGGGTATCGTATCACAATATGGGATAAAAGGAAGATCGAAAGAGAAGGATTCGGTGGATTGCTCGCAGTCAATGCTGGAAGTGCTACAGAACCACGGTTCATCATTCTTGAACACAACGGGAGAGAAAAAAATCTAGACACGATCGTCCTCATCGGAAAAGGCATAACATTCGATAGTGGCGGTATCTCGATCAAGCCATCAACTGGAATGGCTGAGATGAAGATGGATATGTCGGGTGCGGCAGCGGTGATCGGAACAATGGAAGCCACTACACGATTGAAGTTGCCCATCCATCTTGTCGGATTGATTCCTGCGACCGAAAATCTTCCCAGCGGCTCAGCGATGAAACCAGGTGATATCATCAAACATTACGGCGGTACAACTTCTGAAGTTGATAATACCGACGCTGAAGGTAGACTTATTCTTGCAGACGTAATTGCATACGCCTCAGCCTTCAGACCAAAAGCCGTCATCGATTTGGCAACATTAACAGGCGCATGTGTTGTTGCACTTGGTCAACATGCCACCGGAATGTTCGGTAATGACGAAGAGTTAATGACAAAACTAAAAGCTGCAGGTGAAAAAACGTTTGAACGAGTATGGCAGTTACCGCTTTATGAAGAATACGAGAAGCAAATTAAGAGTGATGTTGCTGATGTGAAGAATGTCGGTGGCAAATGGGCGGGCGCGATTACCGCTGCTTGGTTTCTGAAAAAATTCATTCCGAAAGATCAAGAATATAAATGGGTTCATCTCGATATCGCCGGTACCGCAATACTCGAAGAAGCCCTACCCTACGCCCCAAAAGGCGGCTCCGGTGTCGGGGTGAGATTATTGATTGAGTTTCTCAAGAGCTGGAAAAAAAATAAGCTCCTTGCGAAGGTTTCCGCAGAGGCGGACAAGTAAACCTTCGCAAGGATATAATAAAAGTTTACCGAACCAGTACGAACTTCCTCGCCATCGAGTAATCGTTTGCCTGTAATCTATAGAAATAGAAACCGCTCGGTAATCCGCTTGCATCGAATTGAACAGATTTAAATCCTGCTTCCTGCATTCCATCTGCCAATACCGACACTTCCTCACCGAGGACATTGAAGACCCTTAAACTAACTTTCGCATCCATCGGCAAGTCGTATTTAATATTTGTTGTTGGATTGAAGGGATTTGGATAATTCTGATATAACGCAAAAGCTTTCGGCAATTCTTTTACCGGACTTCCTGTAAACGCAAGTTTTGCACCGATAAAATCATCCTCGTCAATCGTCAAATTTCCAGCAACTCCTAATGAGTATTGCTTTGGTTTTTCTCCGGCATACGAAACCTCCAATACAAGATTTGCTTCGTCGGTTGAAGAACCATTCCATTTGAGCGTGATCGGAAATTCACCACCTGTTATCCGAATCGGAAATTCCTGCCGCAATCCTTTCTCAGAATTCGGCATTTCAGCATTTCGTCCTGAGGCGAATCGAACATCCAATCCTTCGGGAGGAACTGGTGGCAGCTCGTACTCGTTCACAGGTATCGATTTTGTAGAAAAGAACAGCTTTCGTTCAGCGCCTTTGCTATCTTGAACGATGAATTTTAAAAATCCATCTTCAACCTTGGACTGATTTGTTGTTCCTTTCTGATTCAGATTATTTTCGACTATCGCTGCCGGAAGATTTGGAGCAGCGAGAAAATTCGATCCGGCAATCACGATATTGCCAGCACGGCTCGTTTTCACCCAGTATCCAATACCACACTTCAACGTGTCCTCCCCATAATATCCTATTCCACCTTCGTATCCAAAATATTTCGAAATTATTTCGACAGGTGGAAGTGGAGTAATTGAGGAGGTAAGCGAAGGATACGATATCGCCCCGATCATATTCCATCCTTGGAACACAAAAACAGTTTCAGTCACAACCGCCGTACCGCTGATTTCATATGGACTTGGGGCAGGAGTCGGGAATTTTAACCAGTATGATTTTCCCAACTCAAGTGAATCGGCTTGAATATAACCGCCAGGTTCATAGATAAATGCGGGAGAGATCGCACTCGAATAAAGTGCAATCTTTCGCATGTCATTAGTAAGGAGAGGAACTGAGAGTAGATTCCAGGAGAGAAGCGGTGCAATCGTCGCCGTAGTCCACGCTCCGCTAAAATTCCTCAAACCGGGAATATAACCGCCCTCCATTATCATACTTACATCAATACTCACCATCCTCTGTGCTGCGGCTTGACCCACGGAAGCATTTAGTGTGTAAACATCACCCGTTGATTTTCCGCCGCCGCCGTCCAGCACTTTCCATGAGTGCTGTATC
>JACQYX010000376.1 GCA_016207985.1 Ignavibacteriales bacterium
ATCATATACAGAAGAAGTCAAGGAATCTAAACAGAATTGAGCTATTGACCAATCTAATTAATGTTTTTAGGCTGATCTGATAGGTCTCCCTTTTATTTATTGGATTTTTCTTCACTTTTTTCTATGTTTCTTATTATTGAGCTCAGACGGAAATGTTAAATGAGCTTTTTATTAAGGGAAATATATGAATTATGCAAAAAAAATATTGAAGAGACTTCTGTATATTGTTACATCTTGGGGGATTCTTTGGGGGACATGGTCATGCAAAGATGAGATTGCAAGTGAAGATATTAATAAGATTGTTTTCCCCGATTCAAATGTAAGTTTTAGTAATCATGTCGAGCCGTTGTTTCTTAATGCTTGCGCCATTCCCGGGGGATGCCACGCTGGTGATAATCCTGCAGGGGGAGTCAGTTTCGAAACATGGAGCGATGCGCGAGAAATAGTTGGGATTATTTATCCGGGTGATCCTGAAAATAGCAGACTCATATGGGCTATCGAAGGAAGAAACCCTGGTGTTCCCCGAATGCCTTTAGATCGTCCGGCATTAAACGCTAACCAAATAAAAGGACTCAGAACCTGGATAAAAGAAGGTGCGCAGAATAATTAATCCGTGACAAGGTGAGGCGGTGCAACATATTTCTTCTCAATCGGAGATTCTCTAACCCGTTTTTCGAATTCCTCCCTGAATTTCTTAATAACACTTTGAACGGGCCAAGCCGCGGCATCGCCTAACGCGCAAACTGTATTTCCCTCGATGTTATTTGCAACGCTTAATAGGAGATCGATATCTTTCATCGTTCCCTCACCAGCCAAAAATCTTTTTAAAATTTTTTCCATCCATCCACAACCCTCGCGGCACGGTGTACATTGTCCACATGATTCATGGTGATAGAAGTGAGTGATACGAGCCAGAACTTTCAAGACGTCTGTATCTTCATCCATTATGATGACACCACCTGTGCCAATAGATGTTCCGATAGCTTTCAAAGAATCAGCATCCATTCGAACACTTTCAATCTCTTCACCTCGCAACCACATGGTTGACGAACCGCCTGGTATGACCGCTTTGATTTTCTTATTCCCCGAAACACCACCGGCATACTTGTAAATCAAATCGGTAAGTAACACACCGGTAGGTAATTCATATACGCCGGGCTTGTTCACATGTCCGCTTATACCAAACAGAAGCGTTCCCGGATGTCTCGGTGCTCCAATCTTCGAGTACCATTCCCAACCCCTGTTGATGATTAAAGGAACGTTAGAGAGTGTTTCAATATTATTGATAGTCGTCGGGCATCCCCACAAACCATTCTGTGCCGGGAATGGCGGCTTCACACGCGGGTAACCGCGATCACCTTCTATCGAATTCATCAACGATGATTCTTCACCACAAATGTAAGCACCTGCACCTTTAAAGATATACATCTCTGCACTGAAATTCGTGCCTAAAATATTCTTGCCGATGTAATTCCTCGCATATGCATCATCGATTGCTTTCTGAAGAAGATTAATCCACTTGGTGTACTCGCCGCGAATATAAACATAAATCGTTTGAACGCCCATCGCATATGCAGCGATCAAACAACCCTCGATGAAGAGATGTGGATTGAGCTCGAATATCTGCCGGTCTTTGAATGTCCCCGGCTCGCCTTCATCACCATTAGCACATAGATATTTCGGTTTGATGGAATCCTTCGGCATAAATGTCCACTTGAGTCCGGTTGGGAAACATCCACCACCTCTACCTTTGAGATTAGATTTCTTCACCTCATCGGTTACATTTTCAGGTTTCATCTTTACAGCTTTACGAAGTGCTTGATAACCTCCGTGCTCTTCATATACATCTATGCGATGAAGATTGATGATGAAAGGTAAAAGTATTTTTTCAGAAAATTCAGTCATATATTATTTCAATTCGGTCAAGAGCTTGTCGATTTTTTCTGGCGTGAGATTTTCGTGATAATCGTTATTCACCTGCATCATCGGTGCAGTGCCGCATGAACCCAGGCATTCAACCTCTGAGACGGTAAACTTGTTATCATGTGTGGTTTCCCCAACTTTGATGTTGAGTTTCTTGCAAATGTATTCAGAAATCTTTTCAGCACCGAGCAATTGGCAAGATACATTCGTACAAAGTTGGATGTGATACTTCCCTACCGGCTTCTTGTTGAACATCGTGTAGAATGATGCAACTCCTATTACATGATTCTCAGGCACATTAAGTACCTTAGCAACTTCTTTCATAGTTTCTTCCGAAATCCAACCATATTGCTCCTGTGCGATGTGAAGCGCCGGAATCGTTAATGATTTAGTATCCGGAAATTGTTTCTTCAATGTTTGAATTTTATTTAGATTCTCTTGTGTCAACATGATTCATTCTCTATTTACAATTGCCAATTAACAATTGATAATTGACAATTATTAATGCTATTTATCTGCTTCACCCATTACAGGATCAAGACTACCAATCACTGCAACCACATCGGAAATCAATCCACCCCGCAGCATCATAGGCAGCGATTGGATGTTCACGAATGATGGTGAGCGAATTTTCAACCGCCATGGATAACCATCTCCACGACTCTGTATATAAAATCCCAACTCACCTTTCGATGCTTCAATAGCATGGTAAACTTCACCAACTGGTGGATTAATTCCAAAATTCACAATCATAAAATCGTGGATAAGTTCTTCCATTTTGCCATAAACTTTTTCTTTGCGTGGAAGTACTTTTTTAGGATTTCCACTATGGATGGGACCTGACGGCATCTTTTCGAGTACCTGATGGATAATTTTTACACTCTCTCTTAACTCCGTCATTCGGACATAGAACCTTGCAAGAACATCTCCATCGGTGTAAACCGGGACATGGAAATCAAGCTGGTCGTAGACAAGATACGGTTCGTCTCGACGCAAATCATGATCAACTCCAGCCGCACGAAGCAGCGGACCGGTCAATCCCATAGCAATCGAATCTTCCTTCGAAACGTATCCGATGCCTTCGCAGCGATCTATGAAGATTCTGTTTCGGGCAAGAACATTCTCGCATTCATCGAGTGAAGCAGGTAGTTCATCAATGAATATTTTTGTTGCCGCTATCGCTTGAGCCGACATATCGTTTGCCAATCCACCGATACGTGTGAAGCTTGTTGTAAATCTAACACCGGTAAATAAATCCCATATATCCTGAATTTTTTCACGCTCGCGGAATCCCCACAATAAAACTGTTACTGCACCAACATCCATCGCCATCGTTCCGAGCCATACAAGGTGCGAGGCAAGACGAGCAAGTTCACAACAAATAACGCGAATATATTGTGCCCTCGGTGGAACTTCGATGCCTGCGAGTTTTTCAACAGCCAAAACATATGCAACGTTGTTAGCAAGCGGTGAAAGATAATCGAGTCGGTCGGTGTGAGGAATAAATTCATGATAGTTCATATTCTCGGCAAGCTTCTCGTATCCACGATGCAGGTAACCGAGATCTGGTACGGCAGCGACAATCGTTTCACCATCCAACCGAATAAGAAGTCGAAGCACACCATGCGTTGCAGGATGCTGAGGACCCATATTGAGTACCATATCGTTCTCGAGCGGATCGTCGAACGTGACCGTTGTATATTGGTTCTCGAGCGCTGTGAGAATTTTTTGCCTTGCTTCCTGCTGTTTTGAGACGATTGCCATAGTGTGGTTTTTATTTTCGTGGTAACGGGAGTGAACCGGGGATACCCATTAGTGGGAAATCTTTCCGAAGCGGATGATATTCAAACTCTTCCGGCATGTAAATACGGCGAAGATCGGGATGATCATCGAAGATGATACCGAACATATCGTACACTTCACGCTCTTCGAAGTTCGCCGTTTGCCAAACACTTGTAACCGTCGGGACATGAAGATCGTTTTCATCAACCCGGACTTTGAGTCGGAGACGGAATTTATTATTCAATGAATAGAGATTGTAGATTACTTCAAATCGATTTTCAGGCGTGAACTGATCTGCCCCGCAAACATCTCTTAGAGAATCAAAATGAAGCTCCTCATCATCTCGGAGGAATTGACATACTTTTACTATATCATTTTTCTTGATGATTAACGTTAGCTCGTCGCGGAACTCGCTAACCGATTCGATAGAATCTTTGAAATGCGTGTTAAGCTTGTTGAGCAGTTTTTCTTTCATGAATTCGAGAAGGTTCTTGTATATAGACTTTTTCCGATTGTCCGGGTTTTTCACCGCGTGCAATCTTCTTTTGAATTTGGATCAATCCATTAATTAAATTATCAGGACGGGGAGGACATCCCGCAATGTAAACATCGACAGGTATAAAAAGATCAATACCTTGTACGACAGAATATGAACGATACATTCCACCGCTAGAAGTACACGCACCCATCGCTATCACCCACTTAGGATCGGGCATTTGATCGTAAATTTTCCGGACAACATGTGACATCTTGTAGGTTACGGTTCCGGCAACAATCATTAAATCGCTTTGGCGAGGTGAGAAACGGAACGCTTCAGAGCCAAATCGAGCACAATCGAATCGAGGACCTGCAAACGACATCATCTCGATTGCACAGCACGAGATTCCCATCGGCATAGGCCATAGTGAATTTTTCCTCGCCCATGCAATCATTTCATCTAACTTCGTCGTAATGAACGCTTCGTCCGTTTTTATCAATCCCATTTTAAAGCACCTTTCTTCCATAAATACACGAAACCGATCATCAGTATCGCTATAAATATGAACATCTCAACTAAGCCGAACATTCCAAGCTGTCGGAAGTTTACTGCCCATGGGTAGAGAAACACAACTTCGATGTCGAAGATGATGAAGAGCATCGCAACCATATAATACTTAATCGACATCCGCTCGCGAGCAGAACGCACCGGCTCCATACCGCTTTCGTAAATGGATTGCTTTACATCGGTAGGATTTTTCGGACCAAGCCACTCGCTCGCTTTCGACATTACGACACCGAATGCAACTCCAAATATTATCATGATACCGATAGGGATATAATCAACAAGCATGGATTAAATGAATAAATGGAAATTGATTAATAATGAGTGAAAATTTAGGAAAAAAGGAGCAGATATGCAAACGAAAATGGGTCGGTGATAATTTTATTACTTACGTAGACAAAGAACAAAGTACAAACAACCAAGAACTAATAACGAGTGACAGGTGACGAGTGGCGAGTGATGAGTG
>JACQYX010000111.1 GCA_016207985.1 Ignavibacteriales bacterium
TCCCGGTACATATACGCTGAGTGAAAAATCACAAAGTAACTGGGATCAAACTTACCCTCTAACTCCAGGAATATACACGATCCAATTATTTAGTGGTGACAGTTTAACCGATAAGAATTTTGGAAATTATCTGGCACTTGCAAATTCCATTACCCTTCGCTGTTTCAGAGACAAGGACGGTAATTTTAGCACGCGTGATGATTTGGTTTCTAAGAGATGGAACCTACGATTATATTCTGATTCGATATCGAGTGGTACACTGGTAAAAGATACATCGGCTTCAAGTTTTACACTGTTAAATGTTACTCCAGGAACATACATCGCTGTTGAAGCAGACAGCAGCGGATGGAGTCACATCGGGAAGCTGCGAGATACAATTGCATTTGAGGGAGCGTACAATAAAGATACAATCACGATATCGACGGACGAATCACATGTGGTAACGTTTGTGAATTTTCATCCAAACACAGTCACTATCAAAAAGTTCAAAGACAACGATGGTAATTTTGCTACGGCTGGAGATCGTTCAACGAAAAAATGGAATCTTTCACTTTACAAAGGATTGATACAACCACAGAATCTTATTGCTTCGGTGAATTCCGCTGAAAGTCTGCTCGTTACCAATATTGGAGAGGGAACATACACCGCATTAGAAACCGATAGTTCTGGCTGGACACATATCGGAACGATTTTGGATGGGATTGGAACAGCATCGAGTTTAAATTATATACAACTAAATGTTGATCATGGTGGAACGCATAAAGTTGATTTTATTAACGCTCGTCTTGGCTCAATAACAGTAACCAAGTTTCTCGATCAGGATGGCGATTTCCGAACAGGGGAGGGAAGTTTAAAGTCATGGTCACTAAAACTTTACAGAATTATAGTATCGGATACGAGCATTGTAGATTCAGTGAATTCAGCTTCAACACTTACAAAATCAGGTTTACCAGAAGGAACATATTTAGCAGCAGAGGCAGATAGTGGTCATCCATGGAGTCACATTGCGACCGAGTTGTACAGCGGGGCAATATTAGAACAGCGAATCGGAGGAACACAAAATAAAATCCCTTTTTCACTCTCAGGCGGACAATCACGCCACGTACGATTTATTAACTTCAATCGTAACCGAGTCAAGTATTGGACTGCAATACAAGACTGTGAATGGAGCAACGGATTAAATTGGGAACCACCAGGAGTACCAATCCCTGGTGATTCAATCATTGTTCCCGATACTGCACACTGTCGGCTCTTAATTCCATCCGGCAGTTTAGTGGGGACAATAGTTGTGGCAAGCCAGGAATCAGTTTGTGTAAGCTCAGGTAGTTTTGAATCATCAGGTGACGTACTGGTAAATGGAACTATGTTTGCTGATACTACAGATTTCAGTACGATTACTGTTGGTGGAGATTGGAGAGTAAATGATTTCATATCTGGCAAATCTACAATTATCTTTACTGGAGCAAATCAACAAACTATCGAAGGCACCGACCTTACTTTTTATAAAATGAAAATAAATGATGGGGCTCCGAATACTATTAATATGAATGGGAATTTTAAAGTATCGGATAATTTTTATAACGGAGGGAACATCGATGCTGATGGGGATACAATTTTTATTATGAACTCTTCTGCGAATGCACTCAGTGGTTCAGGCAGAATATTACGAGGAACCCTACTCCGCGAAATTCAGCAGGCGTCGATTTCCCGCTATCAGTTTGAAAGTGATGAGAGTTATATCGAATTCAATGGCTCAGGGACTTATCCATCAACGATTAGCATGACAATTTATCCGGATACTATACCGACTAATTTCGGCGATGAGTGGGAAACTATTCCAAGTGTAGTTGATACGACATCAAATACTGTTACCGCAAATAACATTGACAAATTTTCAAAATGGCCATTTGGTATACCACGTCCCAAGATAGCTACCAACATACCCGTCGTTCGTCGTATGTATGTTACACCGTAAGATTAGCATTACGATATAATCAGTCTGAGATCCCTTTGGGGACACCAGAAGATTCACTCTCATTAATGCGCTCAATCCACCGTGATATCTGCGTACCGTATTTAACAGGTTGGAATTTGGTTTCAATCCCTGTGATAGTAGAGGATAATAGGAAAGTTACAGTATTCCCCGAGGCTATATCAAATGCGTTCGCATTTCAGGATGTGTACATCTCGAAAGATACACTTCTAAACGGTATCGGCTATTGGGTAAAATTTGCTAATGCAGATACAGTCTGCTTCATAGGAAGCCAGATTTCTGTTGATACAATTGATGTCAAAGCAGGCTGGAATATGATTGGATCGAATAGTATTTCTATTCCTACCAATCAAATTATTTCAATTCCGCCAGGTATGATGACTTCAACTTTCTTCGGTTACCGTGGAAGTTACTTTACGACCGATACTGTCAAACCTGGTAATGGTTACTGGGTAAAAGTGAGTCAAAACGGTAAATTGATTTTATCTGATCAGTTGTTTTCTTCATTTGCAAATCGGATTGTTATCATTCCGTCAAATGAATTACCACCTGCTTTGCCGATCGAATCAATAACTGAAAATTCTTTACCTAAAGAATTAACACTGCATCAGAACTATCCAAATCCTTTCAACCCGACGACAACAATAAAGTATCAGTTACCCGGAGATGTAGGTCGAAATGCCATTTCGACATACAAGGTAACTCTTAAGGTGTACAATGTTCTTGGGCAAGAAGTGAAGACACTTGTTGATGAAATGCAAGATTCAGGATTCAAGTCGGTGGAATTGCGAATCGATAATCTTGCAAGTGGGGTGTATTTTTACAGATTAGAGACAACATCTGTTGAAAATGTTAGTAGGGGACATGTTACAACTCGGAAGATGATAATCATGAAATGAGTGACTAATTTATAATACTTTTTATAAGGAGAAAATATTATGAACAAGGTGATGATGTATTGTGTTATAGCCATACTCTTATTTTTGTTCACTGCTTTAGCAACAGCTCAGCAAACAAAATATTCATTGATATGGATGAATATTCGGGATAATGCGTTTAATCAGGACACAGGAACTGTGTTTTTCGGAAACCATCCAAACGCTACATATGGGATTGACAGTCTTTGCCCAAGCTTAATCGAATTTGAGGCACCCCCATATCCACCCGGTTTCGATTTAAGATGGGTGGGACTTCCTGGACAACCACGAAACCCAAACGCACTTTGTCCTTTAGATTTGAGAGGTATTCCAACAAATCCGACCAAAGCAGATACATTTAAATTGCGGATGGTCAATCCAGATTCCCCTTCTACA
>JACQYX010000112.1:0-2423 GCA_016207985.1 Ignavibacteriales bacterium
ATTTTCTTTCCAATCAAACCAGCCCATCCGTCTTTCGACAAAAGCATCACAGTCTTTACCTGATCACGAGTAGCAATACACCAATCCATCAGCTCAAGATTGTCTTGTTGATCGAAGTAATCCATTAATGAAAATAATCCGGCATCGAGTTGTCCTTGTTTGCTCAGGATTCCCATTCTCCGTGGAGCAACAGGTAAAATTTTAAATTCTCCTTTTTCAAAATGATGATAGAAGGGAACAGAGTTTAGAAATGGGATTTTTCCTATGACATTTTCAGAATAAACATTTAGTGGATTGTAAAATGCATCACGCTCGACAGGTATCTTGCCAGTATCTTTGATGATCTTGATAATTTTATCTTTAGTGAGTTTCATCGGGCTGACAGCGCCGGCATCGTGAGCGATGCGTTCATGTCCAACTGTTCCATCAATGTCATCCGCACCAAAGTTGAGTGCAACTGATGCGATTTCTTCAGTCAGCATTACCCAGTATGCCTTGACGTGAGGAATGTTATCGAGCATAAGTCGAGAGACTGCAATTGTTTTCAGATCATCGATTGCCGACGTAAATTGATTCTTCGGTTTAATACCTGTATCGCCCGGTTGAAACGCAAGCGGAATAAACGAAAGGAATCCGCCAGTTTCATCCTGTACTTCACGGAGCTTAATCATGTGAATCAATCGTTCCTCAAATGTCTCGATATGGCCATAAAGCATCGTGCAGTTTGTGGGGATGCCGAGCTTGTGAGCAGTTTTATGGACTTCAAGATATCCCTTTGCTCCGATTTTCTGTGGGAATAAAAGTTTTCGAACATGCTCAGTGAAAATCTCCGCACCACCTCCGGGCATCGTTCGCAAGCCGACAGCTTGAAGTTGTTTGAGAATTTCCTCAATTGGCATTTTAAATTTCTTGTGGAAGAAATCTATCTCAACTGCTGTGTATGCTTTCACGTCAGCATCTGGAAATTTCTCGTGAATGCTTCTGACGATGTCGAGGTAACGTTCCCACTCCCAATCGGGTGGCATACCGCCTGTGATATGGACTTCTTTTATCTCTGGAGTAATCTTCGAGAGAATTTCTTCGGTTGCCATCTTGTAGGCATCCGGCTCACCTTTTTTCTTGGCGAAATCGCAGAACTTACACGAGAGAACACAAACGTTAGTATGTTCGATCTTCTGGTTCAGGACAAAGTACACAGCATCACCGCTCTTTTGTTGCTGAACATAGCTTGCCATCTTTCCAAGAGAGATGAGATCGTTCGTGTTGAAGAGAACGAGTCCGTCTTCAAGTGAGAGGCGTTCGCCGTGCTGGAGCTTTTGGAAAATGGTGATGAGATTGTTATATCTGAAGTAGATTTCCATTCTTAATGCCTAGATGTGTGTCAATTATCCTGTCCCATCTTCAATAGTTGGTGAAGGATCTCCATGGGTTCTTTGGCTGGTTCAAGAATTTCGTTTAGCGATGATAAATAACTCAGCAATGAGATTGCCTTGAAACTGTTTAGCTTAGTTCCATAATGTAAGTCTTCGCCATGCAGAATTGCATGCCGATTGAAGTTTACATGCTGCTTTTTCCTCTGATCCTTGCTTGCACTTATAGGTAGATTGATTCGTAATAGCTCGAAGAGTTGAGAGAAAATTGGATTTAATATTTTCGAATCAACGAACTTGGCGGTACGCGGGCGACCCTTATCTTTCAAAAAGTATTCTCCATTAGTTATATCCATGGAAATACCGTCAGACTGGCTTAGAAAAAGGGGAATGGATAAGTCATACCGCCTCTTATTATGTGCCCAAAACGCTTGCTTGATTAACTCTTTGCGTTTTGGGAAAGCAGATGTAATTTTCTTCTCGACGCCTTTAAGTTTCTTTAAGTACATGTCGACCAAAAGTCTATCAACTTTTGTGATTTCTCCAGCCATAGTCAAATGGTAAATTTCTCTTTCCATCCCGTATGTAGTATCAAGGGCGGAAAACCATCCTTCCTCTGCCAAGAGTATAGTCAGTTGCTTGCTACCTGCAAAATGAAGGAGAAAAAAACAACCAACAGCCCCAACCGTTGCTCCCGTATTTGTATCTAGATGGGCAAGACATTGCTTGAGAGCTCTTAAGGATTGGTTTGCCAAAGAGTCCTCTTGCAGTCTTGCCTCAAATAGTTTTCGTATCTCTTCTTTTGTCCGTGCCAATGTTAACCTCAGTTATCTTCGATACTTATTTCCAAATCTTTCCTCACTTTTCATCAACTCGTTGCAAATTCATCTTGATTTCTTCGCTCGTGCGGGTATCCGTCCCTTCGGGAGTTTTGCGAGGCCAAGTTTTTCACGGATAAAACCTCTAATCTGTTTCATCGCTTTTAGTGCAAGCAAAGCATCCTCCTTATTCGCGTGTTCACCGGGATAACGAAAATCGATGCTGTAAACATCG
>JACQYX010000112.1:2468-5653 GCA_016207985.1 Ignavibacteriales bacterium
AGTTTAATACATTTTGGTAAAAGTAATTTTTCGAGATGATGTTTAAAGTCGAATTGGACATCCGCCGCTGTCAAATACGCCTTCAAGTATTTCTCAATACACTGTTGACAACAGAAGCACACAATGTTATACGTTGGAGGATTCGTCTGTTTTATAAGTCGGATTGCACCGGTATAATCCTCTTCTGCTTTGGCAATCCATTCAAGAACTTCTTGAGTGATGACTAAATTATTTGGTATATAATGAACGCCCATACTTTAGGATATTCATTAGAAACCAATCACGGCGTTGCTTAGCTGTATCGATCTGGTAGGGCTTTTTAATCACCACGTCTAATGGGATTGGGATATCTTTTAATTCTGTATAAATCTGATAACGTAATTCTGAATAATGAATCTTAGTTTTAGATACTACTAATAAATCAACATCGCTTGGTCCGGTTGCTTTACCGTTTGCGTACGACCCAAAGAGAATGATTTTATCTACATCAAATTTTTCGGCAATGCGCTTAGCGATTGCCCGAATTTCTTTCATCGTTATATGATTGTTTTTTTTCATTTTTCACTAAGTTTGTTCAAAATCCTTAAGAATTCCAAATCATCTTCTCCAATTATCCAGTAATCCATTGATCCTATTTCCAAATCTTTCCCCACTTTTCATCGATTCAATGCAAATTCATCTTGATTTCTTCTCTCGTGCGGATTTCCGTCCCTTCGGGAGTTTTGGGAGAACAAGTTTTTCACGGATGAACTTACGAATGATCTTTGCGCTCCTTAGTGCAAGCTTTGCATCATCTTCATTTGCAAAATCAGATGGGTATCGGAATTGATCGATTCCAGTAATATCGTCGCAGGGTGTTCTAATGAACTCAAATGCAGGATCAATTTCGAGGCAATCTTCCAAGAGAGGAATCAATGGATGAATCCGTTTATAACTCCTCCTATGATACACACGGAAAGCTTTCAAGTACTTTTCTACACACTGTTGAGCATGATAGCAAACTCCATCATAAAGTTCTGGCTTGTTCGCTTTCGATGCCAGCTTTGCTAATCGGTAATCGCCCTCAGCCTTTCGTATCCATTCTTTCCATGGATCATCTTGCATAGAGAACCTTTCCCGTTTCGTATGCCTCTTTTAGAAACCAATCGCCCTGAGGTATACGTCTCTTGATATCATCCTCGGTTCTGACAATAATATCTAAAGCGAAGTGAATCGGTGTGAGTGATTTGTAAATCGTATGCCTCTTTTAAAAACCAATCACCTTGGGGAATACGCTGCTTTACATCTTCTTCCGTTCTCACAATAATGTCGAGCGCGAAATGGATTGGTGTGAGCGATTTGTAAATTTCATATCGCTGCTCAATTGGACGCTTCTTCATATTCATCACAACAAGCAAATCCACGTCGCTATTTTCATCCGCATTGCCTTGTGCATAAGAGCCGAAGAGAATAACCTTTTGCACATTATACTTTTCAGCAATGCGCTTTGCGATCGCCTGAATTTCTTTCATTGATATATGATTATTTCTTTTCATTTCATCATAAATTTGTTTAAAAACATCAATATTTCCAAACTACTTTCGCCGGTACTCCAGCGATCCATTCATCCATTACTTCTACCAAATCTTTTCCAATTTCTCGTCTATCAATTATTCTGTCACCCTGAGCGTAGCGAAGGGTCTCCACATCCAATAAATGAGATGGGCTGGTGAGATTCTTCATTACGTTCAGAATAACGGTGCGGGTGTTAATCATGTCCATTCTTCGCTCAAATCTTTCCACTCTGGATTTATTGATTCAATGAGTGTAACTTTCTTTTTTCTCAACCATCCTTTTATTTGCTTTTCCCTTGCGATAGCAGCATAAGAATTGGTAATAGAATCATAATATACCAATCGTGTACAATTGTATTTACTCGTGAATCCGCTAACGAGCTTATGTTTGTGCTCATAAACTCTTCGCTCAAGATTGTTTGTGACACCTGTATACAATACACCATGTTTCCGGTTGGTCATAATGTAAACTGCAAAATTCTTCATTCTCTTTTTCCAGATTCTTCGCTTCGCTCAGAATGACTGCTCGACATTATTTCCAAATCTTTTCCCACTTCTCGTATACCAATTTAACAATCTCTTGTTCCATTAACAACGGTTACTGCTCAGGTATTGTTGGTCACCTAACTTGTTTTGTATACACAACATTATAATAAACATATGCAATACTCCTCGAGTCGGGTGACCAGCTTCCATCGGTCGATTGCTGAGCAATAGAGTATGTAATCCAATTCGCAAGGTCTCTGACATATAAGTAAAATTGATCAGGTGAGTAATAGAGATAATAGCTGATCATTGTGCCATCGGGAGAGAAACGCATCGAAGATATTTGTGTGCTGTCGCTATATTTGAGAATTTGCTGTGTTGCTCCACTTGAAACGTCGAGCAGATATGCATCATACGATGACGACATCCTTTTCGAGTAAAGTAGTAAATAGCCATTCGGCGACCATTTGATGGTATTAAAATAACCACCGTTGTCGTGATTTTGAAGGTTTGTCCCATCCGGAGCGATAGTGACGAGCGTGCTCGTATTCTCGCTCGAATATGCAAAAGCAATTCGGTCTTGTTTTGACCAAGCCACCGCTCCGGTATGAATCGAATCAGCTAATAGCTGAGTGACATGTGCAGTAGTTGGATATACAGTATACAAACGTGCATATATGCTTGTCTGCCTAACCGCCGAGCATACAATCGAAGAGCCATCGGGTGACCAATCGGCATCTCGAATGTATCCGAGAGAATCGGTTGTTAAAATGTTACCCATTGTATCGATAATGTGGAGTGTTGAAATTGAATTTCCCCAGAGAAGAAACCGATCACCGGTAGGAGACCATTTCAATTGAAATGGTGGGACAAATCCTTTTGAGGTAATTTGCTTGCGTGTGAAACCCGCTGTATCGGTGAAAAATATTTTGTAGGAAGGATATTTTAAACTCACATCATATACTTCATTGCCGCATCCCGACGTCTTACCGGTCGTTTCGTCATATTCATCTTTCGAGATAATGAGCGTTTGGCTCGAAATTGGCGACCACTCGGCATTGGCTATATACTTATAATGTTTTGTTTCTCCTTCATCACCGCACTGCAATATAAGTAATGCAAGTGTGAGAATGACTAGAATCCCAG
>JACQYX010000377.1 GCA_016207985.1 Ignavibacteriales bacterium
AAAAATAGAATGGATGTACCGAACCAATCACCCTGACGCAAGATACGTTTTCCGAAGAAAACGAGTATTAGAAAACTTAAAAGTGGCAGTAAAAGTATAACAAGCGATAATTTTACGAGAATTTCGGGTGACAAACTTTTACTCCTTCAATTTATTAATTTCATCGACGTTGACCGTTTTGAATTGCTTATAGATATTAAGTACAATCGCAAGTGCAATTGCAGCTTCAGCCGCGGCAAGGATGATCACGAAGACCGCAATCGCCTGTCCATCGAGTTGCATTCCGCCATAACGGGAAAATGCAATGAAGTTGATATTTGCGGCATTAAGTATCAGCTCGATTCCCATTAAAACTAAAATAGCGTTCTTCCGGGTGACAACACCATAAAGTCCGAGTGAAAAGAGAATCGCGCTGAGTATTAAATAATGTGTTAGTGTAATTTGCATCTCTATTTATTAATCAAGAATTCATTGTTGTAACGATTTATCTCTACGTGCAATCATTGCAGCGCCTATTAGAGCAACCAACAAAACTACAGATGCAACTTCGAACGGCAGTAGATATGTTGTCATGAACATCTCACCGAGAGAGTTAGTTGTTGATTTTATTTCGGGAATACCTTCGACAATCGTCCAATCGGTTGCATAAAAAATACCGCAAAGCGAGCCGGCAGTCATAGCGGTTAATAATGCTGCCGGAAGTGTGTGCATAGTGCCCGTTTTGATTTCAACATTTACCACTTTATTCGTCAACATTACACCGAAGACAAGAAGCATTAAAATGCCACCTACATAAATTAAAATCTGAGCGACCGCAATGAAATCAGCATTAAGGAGAATGTAGATACCCGCGACGCCGAAAAAAGTAAACAATAGAGAGAATGCCGAGTGGATAATATTTCTTGAAAAAACTACTATACCTGCCGACACGAGCACAATGAGAGCGAAGAAATAAAAAATTATATCAAAGAGATTCATGGTAGATAGCTAACTCGGTTTTTGAGACTTTTTTACAGTAGATTCCGGTGATGAGCTCGATGCCGATGTACCAGACGCTTTTGAAGCTGCTGCTACTTGTGTTGCGGCGGCTTTCTTGGCTGCCTGTTCTTTTTCAAATTCTGCCGCTTTTAATTTTATTTTCCCAATTTCTGATTGTGTAAGTGTAACGAAATTGTACATCAAACTCTTTCTATCGAATTCGGAAAATTCATAAACTTCAGTCATTTTAATACACTCGGTTGGGCAAGGAAAAACACAAAGCCCGCAGTAACAGCATTTTGCAATATCGATATCGAACTCTGTCACCCATAGTTTTTTCTTTTGACCAGTGGATGTGGTTCCAAGATTGTCTGTCGGTAGCGATTTGACGGTCTCTATTTCGATACAATCAACGGGGCAAGCCATCTTACACTGCAGACATCCAATACAATCGTCCATGTTGACATAAAGACGATTTCGTGCACGCTCTGGCAGCTTTGGTTTGACGTCTGGATATTGAATCGTTACCGCGGGAACAAAAAGATGCCCTAGAGTAACTTTCATACCTATTAGAACTGTCCAAATCGATTGAAATATATCTCTAAAATATTTTCTCATAATTCAGAATCCATCCATTAGAGCATCATCCACAAACCAATACCTATCACACAAACAAATGCCCAAGGCGTCAACACTTTCCACGAGACATACATCAACTGATCAACTCTCAGGCGTGGCAGTGTCCATCGAAGCCACATTTGAATGAAGACGAAGAACATCCCTTTCGATAGAAACCAAAACGCACCCCAGAATGGTCCGCTTAAGAAATCGCCGAATGGGCTGTTCCAACCGCCCAAGAAGAGAGTAGCGGCAATTGCAGACACAGCGAACATGTTGACGAATTCCGCCAGCATGAACATCGCAAACTTCATTCCGCTGTACTCGGTTATGTAACCGGCTACAAGCTCAGATTCAGCTTCGGGAATATCGAAAGGTGTACGGTTGACTTCGGCGAGCGACGCGACAAAATAAATAATGAACGCTATAAAAACAAATGGAAATTTTTTAAAGATGTACCAATTCCAGAACCACCCCGTTTGCTGATGATTGATCTCTTGTAAACTTAATGAACCGGCGATCATTATAACAACAAGAATTGCAAGGACAGTCGGTATCTCGTATCTGACAACTTGTGCAGCCGAGCGCATCGCTCCAAAGAGCGACCACTTGTTGTTCGACGCCCATCCAGCCATCAATATTGCAACTACTGCCAACGACGAAACAGCGATTATGTAGAAAACTCCGATATTCATATCACTCCCGATGTATGCGCTGCTGAACGGAATAGCAGCGAAGACAGCATAAGAACCGGCAAACATGATATATGGGGCGAGATTATAAAGCTTGTTGTCGGCAGCAGCAGGTATTATATCTTCCTTCTGCAACAACTTCATCATGTCTGCGATTGTTTGCAGCCAGCCGTGCCATCCGCCTGTCCGCATGGGACCGAGACGGTCTTGCATATGAGCCGACACTTTCCGTTCAAGCCAGATAACAAAGAGTGCATATGGAAGAATCCAGACTAATGGAACTACTGCCATAACTGTGTAGATAAAGAAATCGTTGTCGAAAATATTTCTGAGAAATTGTTCCATATTTTTACCTATCTACTTCACCAAGAACAATGTCTAAACTTCCGGCGATTGCAACGATATCGGCAATCATATGTCCGCGGGAAATTTCCGAAATCACACTTAGGTTGGAGAAACACGGTGAACGCCCTTTTACACGGAACGGCTTCCCGCTGCCATCGCTGATTACGTAATATCCAAGCTCACCGCGCGCAGATTCCGTTCGTGCATAAACATCACCCGGATTCGGTCGAATTCTCTTTGGAATTGCCGACATCACGTCACCATCTGGAATTTGATCCAACGCTTGCTCGACAATATTGATGCTCTGCTCCATTTCTCTAATACGTACCATATAACGATCCCAGCAGTCGCCGACTGTTCCCATTTCACCTTTGCCGATCTGTGGTGTCCAATCGAATTTATGATAGACGGAATAAGGATCATCGCGGCGTAAATCAAAATCCACACCTGAGCCGCGAAGCACAGGTCCCGAACAGCCATACGCTATTGCGACTTCAGCAGGAAGCACACCTACATTTGCTGTTCGCTTGATGAAGATTTCATTATAACTGAGCAGGTCGTTATACTCTTTAATTTTTGGTCGGAAATACTGGCAAAAATCTTTTGCTTTATCAATGAAACCGGGGGGAATATCATGAGATACACCGCCGATCCATATATAATTATAAAGCAGGCGGGCACCGCAGGTGATTTCAAATAGATCGAGAATTCTTTCCCGCTCGCGGAACATATATAAGAATGGCGTGAACGCACCGATATCCAAACCGTATGTTCCCGCCGCAATTAAATGGGATGCAATACGCTGCAGTTCCGCCATGATTACGCGGATATATTCGACTCGCTCCGGCACCTTGATGCCGAGCAGTTTCTCAACAGCAATCACATAACCGAAATCCATGTTCATAGCAGCACAGTAATCCATCCGATCGACATAAGGAATAACCTGCTGATAGTTTGTCATTGATTCGGCATGTTTTTCAAAACAACGGTGAAGGTAACCGATGTGTGGAATGACTTCAATAACGATCTCACCATCCACGAGTAGTTCAAGGCGAAGCACTCCGTGTGTTGATGGATGCTGCGGTCCCATATTGAGAACCATTTCTTCAGTGCGAACTGCACGCCCCGTCGATGTCTTATTTGGAGATAATATAACTTCTTTCATTTGGATTCAAAGATTAATAGGGAATCTTCATCCCCTGATATAATTCTGGAACTTTATAATCCTTTTGTAGAGGATGACCTTCCCAATCTT
>JACQYX010000372.1 GCA_016207985.1 Ignavibacteriales bacterium
ATCTTTTGCGATTTCCTTTCGTTGCTTTCTTTCTTTACGAGATAGGATCGCTCCTTTCAGAAGTCCCCCGTATTTATCCTCAAGTGCGTAGAGTTTCGGGAATGCGGCTTGTACCGAAAGCTTTTCGGGATCTCCTGCGTACACACCCGCAACGAATGGATTGATTGCATAATCGAGAAATTCTCTGCCCAGACGTCGTTGAACAAATTCTGCAACGGTTTCTTCTTTATTACTTTTACCGATGAATGGTTCTTTCAACAACCGGAGCTTTCCAGTCGTTGTCCATAGCTTTGTCTTGATGAAAGCCCATGGGCTCATCGGAATAGGATGAAGATGTCCATTTCTTAAAACGTATCGTTTCGAAGCTGCATCGTTCGCATAAATCATCCGATCGGATATTCCGAGTGACTCAAAAAGCTGCCCAAGCAAAGGAGTAGTCTCTAAGGCACTATTCGGTCCTGTCTCGATTAACCACTCACCATCGTGCAAGGTCTTCATCGTTCCACCAGGTTCGCTGTCTTTTTCTAAAACAATTAAATCGATTCCACTTGATTTGAGCCAGTGTGCTACACAAAGACCAGAGATGCCAGCACCGATGATAGCGACAGTGGTTCTGTCCTCGTTGTTTGGTGCGCCGAGTTGAATTTTTTGTTGATCGATTATATTTCTCTGATTCATATTTCTAAGTGTTCCATCATTCGACATCATTACATTTTGATAATACAAGGTCTTTTAGACATTGGATGAATATTGGATGGTCATTCAGAGCAGGCATCACCTCAAATGTTTGGATGCCGAGTTTCATCGCTTCATTCAGCATTTCGATGTTAATTTCATGGAGCGTCTCAAGATGATCGGTCACAAATGAAATTGGAATGATGAGTATATGTTTCCTGCCGTTGACCGCAAGCTCATGTATAGTGTCTTTCAATGAAGGTTCTAACCATTTTACGAAACCAACTTTACTCTGGTAACAAATTGAATGCGGTGATTTCCATCGCCCTCTTTCTATAACAAGCCGAACTGTTTCCTCGATTTGCCCCTTATAAGGATCACCCTTTTTCACTAAACTTAAAGGCGTACCGTGTGCACTGAAAACTAAATCAATATCCTCAGGTTTTCTTTTTGAAAAACGATTGAGTGTCTGATTAATTTTTTCTACTATTGCATCTATGTATAACGGATGGTCATGAAAGGATTTTATTGTTATTGTAGATTGTGCGGAATAATTATGCATAGCGCACTGCCTGTTCCATTCGTTTAAACTCGATCCTGTAGTCGCTTTCGAGTAGTGGGGATAGAGTGGAAGGAGGACAACCTTTTGAAATTCACTCTCTCGTATTTTCTGTATCACTTTTTCAGTCAGAGGATGCCAGTATCGCATTGCGACAAATACCTTGACTGGAATTAACCCGTTTAATTCACGCTCGAGAGATGCTGCTTGAGCTTGAGTTAGATGTAGAATAGGTGACTTCCCGCCAATTGCTTTATAGTTTTTGATAACGGTTTTTGAGCGACGGATAGAGATAAACTGTGCAAGTAACTTGCGTGCAAGAAATGCACCGGGGCAATTTATTATATCGGGATCCCTGAACAAATTATAAAGAAATGGCTGGACATTCTCTAACGAGTCCGGTCCGCCAAGCTGAAAAAGAATAACTGCTAACCTTGGATTTGATTTCATTACGTTGGTCGAAAATTCCGGGTGGATTATTATGCTGGTTTAATCGGCAACAATCTTCAATCTGTGAATTTGTATTTGATTAATGTCCAGATTGCTTCCACGCCATCCTTCCACTTAATTTTCTTTCCTTCATCTTTAGTTCTCGGATAATACCGGATCGGTATTTCAATGATCTTCTCTCCTCGCTTTAGGACTTTTGCGGTAACCTCGGGGCAGAATTCGAACCGTACGCATTTCAAGGGTATCGATTTGATAACGTCTGCCTTAAATACTTTGTAGCATGTTGGCTCATCGGTTATGTTCGAGCCATAGAGAATATTGGTTATCCACGACAGTAATTTACCGCCGATATAAAAACTGAAATAACTGTGCCGGTTAGTTTTTCCTAATTCCCGTGAGCCGTATACGACGTTCGTTTTTCCTTCGACGATCGGTTTCATCAGCTCGGGAAAGTCATCTGGCTCGTACTCTAAATCTGCGTCCTGGATGATTACAATATCTCCGGTTACATGCTCGATACCGCTTCGGATTGCCTTCCCCTTGCCATAATTTCGTTCATGATAAATGCTCTTAACGTTTGGCAGCTTGGAATATTCCTTAATTATCGAGCGTGAATTATCTTTCGAGTAATCATCAACGATAATAATTTCTTTTTCAACGTTCACCTTCAGTACCTTATCGAGCAGCCGACTGAGTGTCTGTTCCTCGTTATATACCGGTATGATAACGGAGAGCTTCATTATGATTGTATCCTTATTGAATAGTATTTGATAAGAGAGCTCGTCGCAACAGGAAGCCGGTCATCCCGCAAAGTCCTACCAGCACTACGAGAAGAGTAAGAATTATATTTTTCGGAACATTTGCATAGAGTGCATATGTAAACCAATAATCTAACGTGTGCAGTAATTTTGATTGATCCTCTTGAGCTATCGGGAGTCGCTTATCTCCTAATTGGTTACTGATTTCCAATGTCGGGTACTTTCCGTCTAAATGTTCGGATGCATTCCTTGTTAACATTCGCCAATGTCCGATCGCTGGGGAATAATTGGGAATGAAATGTGCTTTGTACAGAAACTCAGGCTCTTCAAATCCCCTCTCGTATGGGTATTCACCGATCTCGCGAAGGTAAGCACCCGCATAAATTGATATACCGCCAATCTGAATAATTACACCGATGAGTGTGAGAAGTATTGCCATTCTTTTTAAAACCGTACTTCCGTGTTCAAGATAAAATCCGATTGGCAATAGAAGTAAAGGTAAAAAAGGAGCTAAATATCTCGGACCCCAGCTTCCATCTCCACCCCATGCAACATACATGCTCGATAATAATAAATTAAGAATGAAAAGCCCGGCTATTAAGTACATCTCATGAGGAAAGCGGGCCCTGAAGAATTTTTGAGCTGGAATTAGTAACATCAATATTGGTGCAAACCATATCAAACCTTTACCCGGGCTTAAAAGTAATCCAAATAATCCGACATAGAAGGGTGTTGTGAACGAAGTCCCGCCTGCATACCCCGAGTTGAAAGAATTTCCAAATCGAAGGTAATTATACAAACCTGTTCCAACGAAACCTATCAGAATAATTGGAATCATAAAGATCAGAGCTTCCTTCAGTCGAGTTTGGAAATTTTGCTTTTGTTGTAAGCTGGACAAAAACAAATAGACGACAATCGGTATCAGATTGACGACAAATGCCAGTTTAGTGAGAATACCGTAACCTATAAAAATTCCAGCAATCAGTAGCGAGCGATTCTTGCGATTGTTATTCGAATCGGGTATTAGGTATATGATTCCGCCTAACAAACAAAGAGTTAAAATTGGCTCACGCAG
>JACQYX010000373.1 GCA_016207985.1 Ignavibacteriales bacterium
ATCCACCGACATCTACTGTCAAAGAATATTATCCACAGGTCAAGCCGCCTGGCTTGCCAATGGCCTTCCGATATGTACAGCTCAAAATACTCAATGGAATGTTCAAATAATACCGGATACAATAGGCGGTGCGATTATATCGTGGCAAGATAGACGTAATAGTACTTATGACAATATTTTTGCACAGCGGATAGATGCGTATGGTAATATTAAATGGATGTACAATGGTATCCAGATCGCTCAAACGTTGGGAACTCAATATTATCCGCAGATGATTTCCGATTGGTCGGGTGGAGCGATTATTATATGGCAGGATAATCGAAAAGGCACTGATTACGATATCTTTGCCCAACGTATTAATCGTGAGGGAGGGCTTTTATGGGGAACAAGTGGTACCGATGTCTGCGCCGCAATCGGACATCAATATAATCCACGAATTATTTTTCAAAATTCCTATTTTATTGTCGCCTGGCAAGATAAACGGCACAATGATTTTGATATTTACGCACAGCGGCTTAATCTACAAGGGCAACCGCTTTGGTCTTCTGATGGTAATCCGGTAGCCACGTTACCCTTAGACCAATTCATGCCTCAAATAACAATCGACGGTGCGAATGGTGCGATTATAACATGGGCAGATTATCATCTTAACAACGGCTCGACCGATCTTTATTCCCAACGGATCGGAGCGAACGGATTACCTGCCGGGGGATGTTACAGAACGTTCATCCAGGATAGCCTCGGCTCGAAATCAAAGCGATTTAAACGATCGAACAGAATTATAAGTATTCCCAATGCCGGAAATGTCCGTGATTCGATATTCCGACGTGGTGTTTTCCCGTATGGTCTGTTTATCGGTGTTGAACGACGCGACAGCTTAAAAAAATATGGTTGGATACGTTATACGAGAGCATCGATGGTTCGGAGAGCATTACCCCAGTCAGGAATGCCAAGACCGTTTGATTGGATTGTGGATCGACTATTTGTAGGTGAGAAGAAGAACCTGAGACCGCTGAGATATGATAATCAAGTCGTTGGTGAGCTTCTCGCACTTAAGCTTAACATCGCTGCGAGTGATGCAGGGATAACTCAAGGGCAATTAGGTGATATTGTCTTTCAGGATACCACCCAAAATAATCCACTCAACAATAAAAAGTTACGGCAAATTGCTTCTACCGTCGATAGTATGTTGACGATGTGGTCGTGGTACAAGAATCTGAATTATTCTCTGATTGGCAATACGTTGCAGCGAATCAATGCTGCATTTCATGGTATATTTGATACGATCTCTACGAGTCCCCTAAGGTTTACTTCTACGCAGGCGTTATTCTCAGTACCATTCTTACGACCCAGCGTGGATCCGCCGACAATAATTCCGGAATTCCATGCAATGATGATCGAAGATGAGCTGCCAGAGAATTTTGCTCTTCTCCAAAATTATCCGAATCCATTCAATCCGCTGACAACGATCGAATTCAATCTTCCCGAGCCGGCAACAGTCACTTTGAAGATTTATAATATTCTCGGTCAGGAGGTTGGTGTTCTTATCGATCATACGATGATGGAAGATGATAATTATATCATTGATTTCTATGCTTCATCCGCCTCAGGCGGATTATCTTCAGGTGTTTACTTCTACCGATTGCTTGCTGAGCCGCTATCGGGCGGTGAGGTAAGAAATCTCGTCAAAAAGATGGTTGTTTTAAAATAATTTCTCGAACGAAAGGGGTTATAATCCCTATGAATACTTCTAAGGTTGGAATTTTATTCATCCTTGTGGTGGCATTTCTATCAAATTCATTTTCCCAAAACACACGACAATGGGTCGCTCACGTTTCTGGTACATCGAAGAGCGGTAGTAATTCCGGTACTGCGATGGCGATAGATCGTTCCGGTAATTTACTCGTTACCGGCTGGGTGACCAATACAGGTACACCGGGTATCGATATTGTTACGATTAAATATGCACCGGACGGCGAGGAGCTGAAAAGAGTGTACTATTCTGGATCAGGGACAGATAAAGCACTGGCTATAGCGGTTGATTCAGGGAGAAATGTATACATAACCGGTATTACCTCCGCAGGTAGTTCTAATTTTAATTTCATCACGATCAAATACGATAGCAATCTTCAGCAGCTTTGGGCAACACCGCAGCAGTACAACGGACCTGGGAATGGAGATGATCAGCCGGTAGCGATAGCTGTAAACGACTCTCTCAATGTATTCGTCACGGGATGGAGTAAAGGAGACGATACAAACTTCGATTATGTTACAATCAAATACAATTCGATAGGTGAAGAAAAATGGGTGAAGAGATATAACGGTCCGGCAAATAGTGTAGACAGTGCACTTGGCATGGTGCTGTATCGTAATGCCGATGTATTTGTTACGGGAACAAGTGTCGATTCCGGTTACGATTATTTCACAATCAAATATAGTCCTACTTCGGGTGATTCGCTCTGGTCGAGTCGATATAACGGTTTTGGTCTCGGTAACGATGTTGCCCGTGGTATAGTAAGGAATTCCGATGGAGAGATATTTATCGCTGGCAGCAGCCAGAATGCTGTCGGTGATTATGATTATCTCGCCATCGCGTACAGTTCTTCCGGGACGCAGCAGTGGGAAAGCAGGTATAACGGACCAACAAATACAAACGATTATGCGAGTGCAATCGGACTTTCTGGGACGAATAGAATTTATGTAACCGGCAAGAGTATAAATACGGGAACATTCAACGATATTGTAACCGTTTGTTTCGCGCAGAATGACGGCGATTCGAATTGGGTAAGATCGTATAACGGAACTGCAAACGATGAAGATATAGGAATTGCTACAACAGGAGGGAATAATCCTTATTTTATCGGCTCAAGTGTCGGAACGGGTGTTGGTAAAGATTATGCTCTCATACAGCATAATGGAAACAACGGTAACCTGAACCTTCAGGTTCGATATAACGGATACGCTAACAGCGACGATGTTCCATATGCCCTCGTATCTTCGAGTGGAGCAGTGTATGTAACCGGTACGAGTAAGAAATTAAAAGGCTCGGAAATTCTAACGATTAAATTTGTCGATGAAGAGGATTTATTTTATCGTTCTTTCATACAAGAAAGCCTGGCATTGAAAGCTGTGAGTTTGAAATCGTCGGCTAAACCGAACGAAGGTACTGTTTGTGAAGAAGCCATGAAACTTGCTTATCCGAAAATTAAAAGAGGTTACGCAGGTTATCCCGGCGGAATGTACGTGGGCAATGCAAATCCTGACAGCGCATCCTCTTATGGTTGGATGAGATTTGAAAAAGGGAAGAGTGTCTCGGCATACCTTCCCGATACCGGTGCTGCCCGGTACTTCGATCTGTACAACGATGATCCGTTTGTCGGTGAGAAGAAAAATCCGAAGAAGGATAAGCACAATAATCGACTCGCCGGAGAATTGATCGCGCTTAAAATCGGAATCGGTGCGAGCGATGCGGGCATTACGCCGCCAATGTTCGGCGACCTGCGGTATGACGACGGCAATTCATTGAATCCCTACAGAGATAAAACACTGCGACAGATTGCTGCACTTGCCGATAATTACTTGACGTACGGCAGTAGATATCCATCTGTTGTTTGGAATCAGTTAGACACAGTCCTTACGCGCATCAACCATGCTTTCCACGATACGCTGAAGATTGTCAGCAGGCAAGCCCTTGTCGTTACAGGTGTTAGACTTCTAGATAGTGTTTGGTATCTCAAAGAAGCCATCGCTCCGTTGATTGAGCCGCTCGCATTCGACCGCAGCTCACTCGATCTGGTTCCTGAAAAATTTGAATTGTACCAGAATTACCCGAATCCCTTCAATCCCACTACGACGATTTCATTTGATCTGCCAGAAGCATCTTTGGTAACTTTAAAAATTTATGATATGTTAGGTCGAGAAGTCGAAACTGTATTCGACGAGATCGAGTTTGAAGAAGGGAATCATGAAATTCTATACGATGCAAGCTCCCTCGCTACCGGGGTATATTTCTATAGAACCGTAGTGAATGGTGGAGAACATCATCAAATCAAAAAGATGTTACTCGTGAAATAAGTCAGAAGTCCGACTTCTTCTGAGTATGCGAAATCGGACTTCTACAATTGTTTTATTACCTACATACCAACTCTTGTTTGGTATTGCTGATGTGTGAGTCCGGACCCCACGTTGTAATCAAGTCGCCTCCCCTTGATGCAACCACCGGACTCGCACGCTTATATTTGAATCGGGAAATAAAGAAATTGTCGCATTCTTACTGACTTTCCTTGTATTTTGCATCGGTTTTTATTAAATTGGATTTGCCTGTAAATGACGTAACCTCGGCGAATTATTATCACAACTTATTGTCGTTATCTGATTTTTTTTCACAAGATCACTTAGAAAATAACTTTATTGTTTAATCTATCTTCACAAGGAGCTTTTATGAAACGATTGTTCATGCTTTTCCTCATCCTTCTTTTCGTCTCAGGACTTTATGCAGGCGAAAGGAATATGGTCCCGCGTTATAACCAACTCACAAACTCGTGGGCAAGTTATCCTGAATACACTATCCGTGAAATCCAGCAGGTTCCATTCGACTCGCTTTTAGTCGCAGATGCAATCCAGAATGTCACAACCAGATGGACACTACAAACATCCCCATTAGTAGGCGATACAGTTGTCGTCACTGCTCTTGTTGTCGTTCCGGCGAAAGTTTTAACATATACCCAAAAAGGATACACGATGCTCCTGTACGATACAGCCACGACGAGCGATTGGCGAGGTGTATTTGCACGCTGTTCGAGTGACACCGCAACGCACATAGCAGATGGATTCATGGTTCCTGTTCGCGGTGATATCATCAAGATCACAGGTTTAATATCTGAATTCCCAACATCGAGCATGAATAGTGTTACGCAATTCCAACCGATTCCGGGTATTGCTATCGAGATCGTCAACAGTATGGAAGTCCCGCCTCCTGCAAAAAAGAGTGTTTCTGATTTTTATACAGGAATTTTCTCCGGTGGCAAAGTGTGGTATTCAACCGGTGAGCCGTTCGAGGGAATGGTAGTTGAATTGACAAATCTAACAATCGATGCGAAGGTAAATACCGGTCGAGGTACTTTTAGCGCAATAGATGACGAGGGCAATCAGATCACGATGTACGATGCTTCGATGTACTTTACGCTGAAGGGTACAAGCATCGACCATCCATATCCGGATCCAATCTGGACTTCTATTTATAATGCCTCTTCATTCATTAATTCAAGAATCGATACAATGCGTGGATTTATTACTATCGCCTCTGGCTCGGAGAATGCGCGCGGTTACCGTATCTGCCCGATATATTATGGTGATATAGTTTTCGGTAAGATTCTTCCAATCGTTTCGACTCATCGCCGTTACCCGATTGTTGTTCCTCCAGACAGCGCACCACTGGTTACTGTCAATGCTTATACTTATGCACCGGGTCAATCGATCGAATCGGTGGTTCTTTATTATAGTGTTGATAACGCACCATTTGTACCGGATACGATGGTGTACGAATCGTCCGATAGTACATATCGAGCGACGATTCCTCAGTTCCCCGAAAGTTCATTTGTGAAATACTTCATTAAAGCTGTAGATACGGATACAACAGAGAATAGCATGATTCTTGCCAGCTCTGCATTCGGCGGCGCTTCATCCGATACATCGAAAGGATTTTTCTTCTATACGGTATTGAATCGTCCGATGACTATTCATGATGTTCAATATACACCGTTCCTCAACGGTCGAACTCCATATTTGGGTGCAGTCGTTTCTATCTCTGGCATCGTTACTGCCGATACTTCTCAACTTGGTAGAACCGCACCTTCGGGTGGAACGAGTACTTGGTATATTCAAACCGGTAATTCACCATGGAATGGTATCTGGATTTTTGGAGATTCAACTTTAGTTGTACTGCGTAACGGCGATAGTATCTCCGTTACCGGAACAGTTGCCGAAAATTACGACGTTACACGCATCGGGTATGTCTCATCTTTTACGGTTCATTCAACCGGTAATCCTGTCCCAGCCCCTCTCGATCTTACCACGGGTGATTTCGGTGCTACGGTTGGCAACGGAAGTCCGCTTGCAGAGCCGTACGAAGGCATGCTCGTGAAGTTCACGAACGTGAGAGTCACAGATATTTATCCCACATACTCCGATCCCTATGAGTACGAAGTAAGCGATGGTTCGGGCGGAGTTCTTGTGCAGCGTGGTGGAACACATAAATATTCGAACGTCCCATCGGATACATCGGCTGGCAAAACTATACTCTACGTCGGTGATAAGATTTCTGAGCTGACCGGTATTATCTATTATAGTTACAATCGGTATAAGTTCGTTCCTCGCTCAAATGACGACTTCGGTACTATCACTGGAATTGACGAACCGAATTATAGAGCTTTGCCGACAAGATTTGGTCTCAGTCAGAACTACCCGAATCCATTCAATCCATCGACGAAGTTCGAAGTGATGCTTCCTCATTCCTCGCATCTTCAAGTAGCGGTTTACAACTTATTAGGTCAGAAAGTTGCTACCCTCGTTGATGAAGTCCGTTCCGCAGGTACTTATACTATCACCTGGAATGGCACGACATCGTATGGAACCGTAGCTAATACAGGAGTATACTTCGTTAAAATGCAAACAGACAAGTTCTCATCGGTCAGGAAGGTTCTTTTAGTGAAATAATTAGGGGTGTATTCTTCGATATTTAGCTTTAAATACACTATTTTCACAGGAATGAGTACTAAATTAAGCTCCATCGATGAGCATACTATAAAATGATATTAAGAGCGAGCGCCGGCATCGACTGGTGCTCGCTTTTTTTACGTTAAGTTCGCAAAAGTCGATTTCTCATTTGCCCTTAAATAAATTCAAAATTTGATTGAAAAAAACTTGACAGTTGAGCCGACTTTTATTACTTTTAAGTCGATTC
>JACQYX010000380.1 GCA_016207985.1 Ignavibacteriales bacterium
CTCACATTCGACTTCGTCGGACTCCGCTCACACTTCGACTCCGCCCACACCTCGATCCGCCTCAGGCGGACTCACAACGAGAAAGCCACGATTTCGCTTCAGTTTCACGCTTCGATCCGCCTTAGGCGGACTCAGCGTGACGCTATGTTTCTTTTTAGTCATCCTCTGTGACTGATACACCCGTTTAATGCGTTGTTCCCAAAGGGGACTTTGGTCCACGACTCGTAGAGGAACCAGAAATAGGTAATCTTCTATCACTCAATTGTCACGATTCATGTTGAAATGCAATTGAAAAAATCATATATTGCAACCGATTTAAAATTCATCAGGAGAGTTGTAAATGGTACCACGTACAGATCGTGAATTATTAGTAGATGAACAATTAGATAAAGTATTTAAAACCCAGCAGGACGTATGGCGGGTGTTTCGGGTGATGGCTGAGTTCGTAGAGGGCTTCTCAACGCTCTCAAAGTTAGGACCGTGCGTTTCTATATTCGGCTCGGCTCGTATCAAACCGGGATCGGAATACTATCGGCTGACAAAGTCGGTTGCGAAGGAAGTCGTCAAAGCCGGCTACGGGGTAATATCGGGCGGGGGTCCGGGAACTATGGAAGCGGCAAACCGCGGTGCACGTGAAGCTGCCGGTGCATCGGTCGGTATCAACATCGATCTGCCCCACGAACAAAAACCGAATCCATACATCGATCCCGATAAGCTTATCACCTTCAGGCATTTCTATGTTCGGAAAGTAATGTTCGTCAAATACGCTCAAGGATTTATCGTGATGCCCGGCGGCTTCGGCACACTCGATGAGTTCTTCGAAGCCGTCACACTCATCCAGACTAAAAAAATCCATCCGTTCCCTATCGTACTTATGGGTAGTAATTATTGGAACGGACTAATGACCTGGTTTAAAGAGAAAGCCCTTGAAGAAAGCATGATCTCTAAATCTGATTTGGAATTGTTCTCGATAACAGATTATCCCAGGCAAGCTGTTGCAATCGTGAAACGATTTTATAAAAAAGAAGTACACGGACCGAACTTCTAATGCCGCTTCGCCCCTGGAAAAAAATCCGTACAGCGATTGAGCTGAAAAATCCCTGGTGGACTTACCGTAAAGATGAAGTCGAGCTGCCTTCAGGACGAGAAGGTGAATATCATTACGTCCATGTCGAAGGATCGAGCATGGTTATTCCAGTTCTCGAGGACGGACGCATGGTTTTGGTGAATCAATACCGTTATCTTTTGAATAAAGAGAGTATCGAGTTTCCGTGCGGAAGCGTCAAGGAGGGCGACATACATGAAAATACTGCACGTCTAGAGCTTGCAGAAGAAACGGGATACGGGGCAGATGAGCTTGCTTGCGTTGCTGAATTCAATCCGTACAACGGCGTTACGGATGAAATATGCAGAGTATTCATCGCACGTGGATTGAAATCCGTTGATGTTCAGCCCGATGAAACGGAGGAGTTTGAAAAAATTATTCTCAATGTCGATGAACTTGAAGATAAAATCCGTACAGGTGAAATCTGGGACGGTATGACGTTAGCAGCATGGGCTGTTGTTAAACCGCTTTTATTGGAATGAAAACACTTAAACCTTACCGTTCTTTGATCTTCGCTCTTTGTACTTTGTCCTTCGTACTTTTTTTCCCGGCGAGTGCTCAGCGTGTTCGTATCGGTGCTGAAATTCTTCTCGAAATGCATCTCGATTCTCTGGTGAATAAACGAGTCGGCATTATTTGCAACCATACCTCCCTGCTTCCGAATGGAACGCACTTAGTCGATACACTTCAAAGTCGTGGTGTGAACATCACTTCTCTATTCGCTCCCGAGCATGGGATTCGCGGAAATATTCCGGCTGGTGAAGAAGTAAAAAATCAGAAAGATATTAAAACAGGATTAACGGTATATTCACTTTACGGTGGGACAAAAAAACCAACTCTTGAAATGTTGATAGATGCCGATGTGCTTATTTTCGATATGCAGGATGTTGGTGCACGCTTTTACACTTATGCGAGCACGATGGCGTACTGCATGATGTCGGCAGCGGAAAATGGTAAGAAGTTCATCGTTCTCGATAGACCCAATCCGATCAACGGGATTGACATCGAAGGTCCGGTTCTCGATTTAAGATTGATATCGTTTGTAGGATTATTCCCGATTCCCGTTCGTCATAGCTTGACGATTGGTGAGCTTGCCTCAATGATTGTAGGTGAAGGTTATATCAATCCATCGAATGTCGATCTTACCGTCATCCCGATGGAGGGATGGAAGCGTACAATGTGGTACGATGAAACTGGATTGCCATGGATTGCACCGTCGCCTAATATGAAGACGCTTGCAACGGCGACCGTTTATCCGGGGACATGTTTGTTCGAAGCGACAAATATTTCAGAGGGTAGAGGAAGTCAGAAGCCATTTGAATTCATCGGTGCACCTAAGATCGACAGCACACTTTTAGTATCGAAGCTTAATAAGTTAAAACTTCCCGGTGTTATCTTTTCAGAAATAAAATTCACACCCAAAGCCGATTCCATAGTGGCAGCAAGTCCAAAGTTTA
>JACQYX010000381.1 GCA_016207985.1 Ignavibacteriales bacterium
ATGTCTACAAAAAATATCATAGTTACCTGGCGTATTATCTTGCCATGCTACACGAAGAACGTAACCAGTACCATAGTCAATACTTGCTATCGATGGGCATTCTGAAATACCAGAATTGTTACTAATGTTCAATGGCGACGACCAACCACTTTCAGTTCCGTAACTATAATAAATTTCGTTACCTCTTGACCAAACAGCATGTAATTGCCCATTATTGAGCTGAGTCAATGAAGTACCGGTGAATGTAGTTGTTGGTCCTGTGATTGTAATTGGATTCTCGAAAAGACCTGGGGATGTTGTATTGAACTTTCCATAAAGTAAATAATAGAGAATAGAGAGTGGTACGCCCGGTTGATCGCTAACAAAAACAACGTGACCATATCCATTATTATCAACTGTGAGGGTTGGATAACTTGTTTTAGTCCCAGAGTACAATTTAACTGGAGATATCCAAGATCCACTCACTTGCTTTTTAGTGTAATATATTCCATTACCGGAAGATGAAAAAACACAGTGGAGAGTGCCAATACCATCTTCAACAAGTGATGGATTGCTGGAAGTTACAATCCCACCTACCGTTCCGCTTATACGTGTGTAGTCATTCCATGTAGCACCTTCATCTGTGGAATACATATGATACAATGCACCGTTAGACATATAAATAGTATTCCAACGATTTGTAATAGTACTAAAAATTGTTTTTTGGGTACTTCCAAAAGCGGTTGCTGCTCCAGAGTTTGACGTTGGAGTACGATTAACACGTGAGTTATATATATCTGCTTTGACACTACCCGTAGAATATTGCCATACTGGATAATTATAACCGACATCGGCTGAGGTTCCATGATAATAAGAATAATAATCAAATAAACCAACAGCTGGATCATTATTATTATCAGAGGTAGTTATATCAATATCAGGATGAGTAAATGAATTTCCATTATCATACGATTCTGTCATATATAAATTAATGTACTGTTGGGTTGAATGATTACTATAATAGGTTAATATCACTTTACCAGTAGGATCAACCGTCAAAGCAGGAAAAAACTGTTTATTCAATGTATGTTCCGTTGCAATGACAGGTGTACTAAAAGTCTGTCCGGCATCGGTAGAACGGGAAAATCTGATATTTATATCTCCACTCTCATAATTCGCCCAAGCTAAATAGATATAGCCCGTATTTTTATCTACTGAGATGGCAGGACATGAAGAAATATCAAGACGACCAATTGGTATGTCTATCATAGCACCTACCTGGATAGATACAAAACCTGGGCTAAATGATTGTCCTCCATCAATTGATTTCTTGATTCTAATCTCACCATTACTGAGCGATTTGTACCTTAACCATGCAAGATATACTTCCCCATTAGGTCCGATTGCTATACGAGGAAATCTTGTCAATGTATCACTGCCGATTATTTGCCGATCAATTAATATCGGTGTCGAAAATGTAGCGCCACTATCTATTGAACGACAAAATTTAATTGAATCACGCAGTAGTGGTATTGGCCGTGAAGAATATTTTCTGCAAATCCATGATATATAAATATTCCCATCTTTCCCTATTATCCCCGTGTTATCAATTGCTAAAAAAGGAAAATCACGCTGCACTTCGCTACTTTCACTTGTACAGACTATTTTATCAAGAATAATATCGGTCCAATCTTTGCTTGAAAAATTATTTGTTTTCGAAATAACAACACCCCAATTACGGATATCATATTCATTATCATAACCTATACGATAGCCACAAAAAACAGTCCCTGTGCGATTGAATGCAACAGTGACATGCTCTGCTATATGAAAATCTCGACGCCAATCTTCAGGCGGATATGCCATAGTATCATCAACAGTCCAGTTATTGCCTCCATTTGTTGAGAAAGAATAACCAACAAGTGGTTCATATGTTAACCCTCCCCACCGAGCATCAGACCAAGCAACCAGAAGAAACGATGGATTAGAAGGATTTATTGCAATCCATGGTTCGACCTGCTCTAATGGATTATATGTAATTTGAATCATTGGATATTGTTGAGCAATTCCAATCGAAATTCCAAAAAATAAAACTAATAAATACACGGTAGAAAAATGAAATAATTTTTTAAACATTGGAGTATCCTCCTAAAATTTGTTAAAATAATTTTATTTTATTATCAACATTTTCTTCACAGCTACGAAATCTACACTTGTTATTTCACCATTATTAATCGATCGAGCGATTAATTTATAAAAATAAACACCACTGGGAAGATTATCGGTGTTGAACTCAACCGATTTGTAGCCTGCTTCTTGTATTTCATTTATTGATGTTAAAACTTCTTGCCCAAGTATATCATACACTTTTAGTGTAACCGTGTAGTTCGGAATGCCATTCCGACTTACATCAATTGGCAATCCCGCCTTAACGGCGGGCAGGTGATAATTAATAATTGTTATGGGATTAAACGGATTTGGATAGTTCTGTTCGAGAGAGAATGATTGCGGAATAGCCGATACACCACTAAACCTGATTGCCATTTGTGATACCTGTCCATCCGCTGATTTTGAGATTCTCGAAAGTTGTGTATACCCAGATCTTTGCAAATCTATCTCTTTCCCATCAATTAACAAAGATACTTGAATATTAAGAGATTTTACATTCAGTGAAATCGAGATAGGATATAATGCCGATGTTATTAGAATGGGAGATTCATTAATCGTATCGCTCGATATCGCTTCCAAGACACGATTCGAAATATATCGTACATCAAATCCATCTGATGGTGGAACCGGTGGCAATTCAGAAAACTCCAAAATAGACTCATCTACATGCTGATCCATAAAATATAACCGTTGTTCTCTCCCTTTTGCATCTTGAAATGTTATATGACCCATTTGATCTGTTGATAACAATTTATTATTCTCTTTTGAGAATAATCCTTCTCCCGAATCTAGTGTCATATCTCCATCTTGTGATACTTTTACCCAATATCCTTTTCCTGTTAAGATAGTATCTGCAGTGAAATAACCACCATTAGAACCATAGATATATGATGAGATTATTCCACTTGGCTCTGTCGTTATTGAGGACGTTGATAATGGAACTCCGATCGATCCAATCATATTCCAACCTTTTCGGACATCGACTGTTAAATCCGAGAGAGGAAAACCATAAAACGTAATTGTTTTTATAGTATCAAACTTTAACCAATATCCTAAACCATTTTCGATTGTATCTTTTGTGACGTAACCTGAAGTGTAAGCAAAAGCGGAAGAACTCGAAGCAGGGAAAATATTATCCTTTAAATTTATTTCCATTGAACCCGTTGGCAATGATAGGAGATTCCATCCTTCAGATATCTGTACTTGTGGTTGATTTCTTGAAGCAAGCTTGTTTTGGAGTACCCATATTTTTTTCCATGGGTCACCAAAAAGTACGATATCATCTTTTGCGGCAATAGTAGCTGCATAGTATGACACGAATGTGTCTATCTTCAAAGGATTGTACGGATTATCGACATTTATGACGTCAAGTGAGCCTTGCCCATAAATATAATATTCAGAACAGTACAAAAATCCTTTTGAGAATGCCATTAACGAATATTCCCTACCTGTTGAGATACTTCCAATGATTGCAGGAGATGCAGGTCGGGAAATATCTAAAATATAGAGACTATCAGAACCGACATAGAGATAGTTAGAATCGATTATTGCGCACCGAGCGGTATTAAATAAACTTGAAATCTCATATGGCATAGAGGGATCAGAAAAATTTATTAATCGTAGTCCTCCATCTTCTGTTGCTAAATAAACTATACTATCCTTCACTGCAACATCCCATGGTTGATACTGTGTACGGAAAACGCTAACTCGCGATGGTAAATAAGGATCAGTGACATCAATTATTTCGAGTGCTGTATCATTTTGTGTACTATGAGGTTGTGCAATAAATATTTTATCACCAGATTTTGTTATTGAAGGTTCATGTCCGTACCATTCATCTTTGATAATTCCCTTGTAATGGCTTACAACATTTGGTGCAGTTGTGTTTATAACATTTATTATACACAAGGACGAATCTTTCAACAAGTATGCATAAATACTATCAATAATTAAATCACAAGTATTCCCACCAAGATAAATATCGCCTACCTTATGCGCTAAGACAGGATTTGAAATATCAAAGATTGCCAAACCCTTCATGGGTGAAATGAAAGCATATGAATCCTTTAGAAATATTGGTCCCTGACCATCTCCAATCAACATGAGTGATAATCGTGTTATTGAGCTCATATCGTGTACATCATAAATTTTAAACCTCCCCATTAGTGGGACGAAAAGGAGTCCTGAGTCAGCAACAATTTCACACCAATAAGGATTTGGCAGCTCGCTCACCTTACCAACTACAATTGGATTTGAAGGAACACTATCATTTATTATCAGAATTCCAGATGAATCATAAGTCTCTATGTACAGATATCTGGAATCTGTTGTTATTAATCTGGTAAATCCTATCTGTAGAGAACAAACTATCTCTGGAGTTGTTGGATTTATAATATCGTAAATTAGTAATCCAGGTCCTCCACTTATATAAAGAAGATTATTCTTAATCTTAAGATACCCGATCCCTGTTTGAGAAAAGTCAATTTCCCTAATTTTTACTAATGAATCCGGTTTTGAGAAATCTATAATCCACAATTGACGATAAGAAAAGACTACGTACGCATAATGCTCCTTTACTGTGAAATCACTCCTATCATGAGTTTGATTGGGTTCTAAAGAAAAGACATCCAGAATAAACGGTTTAGCGGGATCTTTGATACTAATACTTACCAGAGTGCTAGGCCATAATGTAGTAACAAGCGCTAATGTATCAACACATTCAATTCGAAGAGCTCGACCATACATATCACAAATTCCAATTACTTTTGGCTTTAATAGATTTGTGATATCAACTACCTGAAGACTACCCTTTGTACAAACATAAGCATAATTGTTTTTTACTTGAATATCATAAATCAGATAATCCAATAATACTTCACTCTTAAGTTTTGGATTTGAAGGATCAGAAATATCGAGTATCTGAAAAACCGCTCCGTTACCTATGTACGCATATTCCCCCCGTACTACCACTGTAAAATTAGGTCCCCAAGCTATGCTGCCAAGAATGGTAAATATACTGTCAGAGTTTGTTTGTTGTGCTTGGTAAGTGTTCCACTCCTTTGAAAATAGATATTTTTGTTTAAAATTGTACTCTTCTAAATCTTTTTGTATTGACAGAGGAAAATGATTTTGTGAGTTCGCAATACATATAAGTATTTGAGAAAAAATTAAGAAATGACAGAAATATCCCTTGCTTGAAAGTGCCAACTTCCATCTCTCAAATATTACCTTCCATATTTTTATCTGAGACATTTTTCCTTTGTGAATTGTTACGTATAATCTCGGAATTATTATTTTAAAAG
>JACQYX010000384.1 GCA_016207985.1 Ignavibacteriales bacterium
TTCAGTATCTCGGGATCATCTAATGTTTCTTTATAAGAAGGACTATTATACAAACGCCGACCTTTAAGATCGAGCACGGCTACCAGATCAGATATATTATTTAAGATAAGCGAGAGCAAAATTTCATTCTTTACCATTGAATTATCCTCAGAATATTTGTCCATCGTGATTAACTCTTCTTTAATCCAAATATACTTAAAGTCTCATTATAGCCGAGGATGTTCCGAAAACATCGTTAACATAATTGGAAACACCCTCGGCTAATACTAAATTATTACTCCCAACTTTCTCCTTACACAATTAGAAAACACCAACCATCTGTGCCGATGGTTTCACTTAATTGGTGGCGGCGGCGGTGGCGGCGGTTCAGTTGGATCGCTGCCGTATGTCGTATCGGTTGACATAATCTGATAATCCCCCGTCTTCTTGGATGATTCTAAGGCCTTTTTTATCGGTCTTTCGGATGAACGTTTTGCCGATTGTGTGTCGAAAAGAATTATATAAAGTTTCTGAAAGAAACGCATGAAACCTTGTTTCTCTCTCGGATATGAAGCTGCCACACTTGATGTAATTAATGTTAGGACAATAAATATGGCAACGATATGGAAGAACATAGAATTTGTTCTTGATGTTTTATAGCTTGGCATTGCAGTATCTCCTAAGATGTTGATATAAATGTGGATTTGATTTTTAATTATTTAGAAATAAGGTAATTAGAAATATATTAAATAGCAAGTTAATTGCTACAATAATAAGAATATCAGCCAGTAAATATTTCGTCTGGCGATATTAAATATTTGCTATTGATGAAGTATTTTCATATTATTTGTAAACAACCGTTTATTTAAAGTGATGAAGAAGATAGAATGGAAAATACTTTTTGTCTGGTTTCTTATTATCATGCTCATTCGCATTTCACTCTTTCTTCCTCATAGATACATTGATGAGATACGATTAATCAACATATGGCTACAAGTACTGCTTTTTATTATTTCATTTGTCATCACTTGTAAAAGTCGAGGATCGCAACAAAATATTTATCTAAATCTCACGTTATTTTTTGGTTTCGTGATACCTCTCTTTTTAGGTTCATTCGTTGGTCAAACAATCTTATCAAATTATCGTTACGCAAGCATATACTATCATATTTATGTAAATATATTCGGACGTGGTCTAATTTTATTCTTCCTGATTCTTTACATTTTTATTGACTATTTGTTTTGGAAAACGCACATATGGAAAAAATATGCTCTTTCACTAACGTTTGCTTTAGGAGTTACCCTTATTGCTTTCTCACCGTACTGGCATAATCCTATGCATCTATACAATAACGAGGACTATGTAACTTATCAACAGCTTCACGGTGTTTGGACAAATCTATCACATGAATTGAATCGGGCGCCGAGTAATGAAGAGTTAATTCATACTTACTCTAAGTTACCAAATAATAATAAGCTCGATAATTCCAATATCACATCATGGTTGGAGAACGGGCGAAGTTATTTAGAAGCTGAAAATGTGACCCCACTTTTTTGGAAACCACTAAATCGAGCTTTAATGATACTTAACATTCTGAATTTCGTTTTACTTTCGATCTTCCTTGTGATTATTTACAAACTTGATCGACCTTACCATCCCTATGTTGACAAAATAATAGTGTTCCTAATACTCTTCTATGCAGTTGAAGCTATTCATGGTTATGGCGCAACGAGCAGTCCCTCAATCGAACATCTTCGAGTAATCATTACTATCGGACAGTACGCAACGGTCCTTTCCTTCCTCTTTCTATTATACATTTTTCATTTAAATCTACGTTTCGTTACCTCATCGGTTAACGCTTACTATGAGGAAGCAATCTTGACCACACCTCAAAATATAACGCGTTGGCGTGATGAGATTGATACTTTCTTTTTAAAATACTTGACAACTAACATTAGATTCATTCGTAGGATAGCACATACATCAATAGTCAACAGAAAGGAAAATATTCATGAGTAAAACTGAAACCCTTGATCCAGTTACCATACTTATTGGTAATAGTCGAGTCATTAAAAATATACAAAAACTTATTCTTAAACTCGCAGGTATGCAAAAAGATGTTATAATTACGGGAGAGCCAGGCGTCGGGAAGACGACTGTTGCCCAAGCAATTCATTTTTGTACAAATCCCAAAGGATCTTTAAAAATTCTTTCACACACAATTACGAATGGGAATGAAATCAAAGATCTCATCGAGAAAGATTTACAGAATACCGATACAATTGTCATCAAAGAAATCGAAGAATTCTCGTTTCTTCAACAGTCTTTGATATGCCAACTCATCAACGATCGGTCAGATAAACGATTTACAAGAATAATAGTTACAACTAAAAAGGACATCACTGCGTTAAAAAGTCAGGGTAAGCTTTTCAATGAACTTGCTGATGTATTAAGTAAATTTGAAACTATTATGCTGCCACCTCTCGATGAACGACAAGAAGATATTCCTTTACTTGTGCAACATTTTGTTTCTTCAGCATGCCGAGCAATCGGAAAGGAAGTCAAAACCCTGGACATTAATGTAATCGATGTTTTATCGAAACGAAATTGGCAGGAAAACATACGAGAACTCAAATCAGTAGTTGAGCAAGCAGTGCTCATCTCGAACAAGGAAATGATAGAACTCCCCGCTTACATTTTTGACGAACATACACAATTAGATGGCATTCTGAGAAAAATCAAGGAACAAAAGAAATTTGCTTTTGATGGTGCATTTGCAAACCTTGAGCGAACTCTCATCCAACGAACTCTTGAAGCAGCCGCCTATAACCAAACAAAATCAGCAGAAATTCTTGGCATCTCGGGTGCCAACTTCCGCTATAGAATAAGAAAATATAAAATTCGCCGAAAGCCTTGGTGATAGCTACTTCCATAAATTATTTTATGGTTTAGAACCTATATCTTGACTTTTTACATTCATCTGTTTCCGTTCTACGATTACCAGATCGATAAGTGTGACAAGTTATCCTCTCTAAATTAATATCCGGTCTTGCTTGATCGTAGAGCCGTCCAATATTATTTGAAAATACTTTTGGTGGTTCCTTAACATTTCGAGATATTCAAACGTCTAACATCAATTATTTACATGAGTATTCCGAATGAAAAAAATAAATCGTCTTATGCATTCACTATACATGCATTGGGCAAAGACACACTTTCATGCAAAGTATAATCTTGCTAATAGCGGCTTGACGAATTATCCGCTGACTGGATTGCATGTCGAATTAAAAGAGCTTGAGCTAACCGGTAGTAGTTATTATGGATACGAACCACTTCTCCATGCAATCGGCGAACGATATAATGTTACTGCAAAACAGATCTATACAACATTGGGGACGTCGTTTGCAAACTTCATGGTGCTGACATTACTCTTCGAGCCTGGTGCTGAAATTCTCATTGAACATCCGACTTATGAGCTTCTCATCTCCACTGCTCAACATGTTGGGTATAAAGTCAAACGATTCCACCGACGTTTCGAAGATAATTTTCAAATCGATATTTCAGCTCTAAGAAAATCAGTAACACCAAAAACAAGACTTATCGTCTTGACCAATCTCCACAATCCAAGCAGTGCACTGACCGATGATAAAATCCTAAAGGAAATTGGAAAGATAGCTCAGAGCGTTGATGCTTACGTCTGTGTCGACGAAGTTTACCTCGATTCAGCATTTGAGCTTTCCCTTCGTTCCTCTATTCGTCTTGGCAAAGAATTTATTATCACGAACAGCTTGACAAAAGTATACGGCATAAGTGGATTGAGGTGCGGATGGATTTTCGCAAAACCTGAGCTTGTTCAAAAGATGTGGTACTTAACGGATCTATTTTATGTAAAACACGCACACATCGCAGAGCAACTAAGTGTAACGGCTTTTCAAAACCTCGATAAAATAAAAGAATGGTCTCGTTCTATTCTTGAGCAAAACCATCGACTCCTTAATAAATTTCTAGATACCCGAAAAGAGTTGGAAGTCTTCCGACCAGGTTACGGTACCGTAGTTTTCCCACGTTTGAAAAAAGGAAATGTAGAGGATCTTTATAAACTCCTTGAAAACAAATACGATACAGCCATAACACCCGGCAGATTCTTCGAGATGCCCGATTTTTTCCGCATCGGCTTGGGATGTGAACCTTCAATTTTTAAAATTGGGCTTCACAACATTTCAAAAGCGTTAGACGAACTACGCCTTAGCTCCAATTAAGAAGAGGAAGAAAGTTCATCCCACACCCGGTATCCGGAAAGATTGGTTATTGATGTTAAAGAATCCGGTGGTGAATATTTACAAGAGTTGATTGAACATCGTGTTGTAGGACAGCTTAAGATTGAACCGGAATATACGAAAAATAATGTTCTCGAACTTTGCATCCATCCTGAGCAAGTTCAAATCTTCACACCCACCCCTTCTACATATTCAACATTGATGTATAATACCGAGACGAACCCCTGGGCGGGCGAGAAGTTGTTTGTAGAAAAGAATAATAGGAAAGAAAGAAAAACAAAAACGTATTTTAATAAATAAAAACTTTTAAATAAGCAAAGAATTTGTTATTCTTATACTTCATCGGTTCAGCGATTGCTGGCGACACTTCAGAAACTTCTAATATACATTGAAAGGAATGATTATGAAACATATGAAAAA
>JACQYX010000385.1 GCA_016207985.1 Ignavibacteriales bacterium
AAAAAATTACTCGCTCCTTACTCTCAAACCCATGTTGATCGCATTGAATCTTGATGAGACTCAATTCGATGACGAAGAAATATATGCTGAATCAGTTCATAAAAAGAAGGGCGGGAAAAACACAAAGATTCTTTCCTTCTTCGGGAAAATAGAAATGGAAATGTCGGAACTCTCTGATAGTGACAGTGAGCTTTTCATGAATGAGTATGGCATCAAGGAATCAGCACTGCACAGGTTGATAAGGGAATCATATGACCTACTCGGACTACAATCCTTCTTTACTGTGGGTGAAGATGAATGTCGTGCATGGACAATTACAAAGGGGATGACTGCACAAGAAGCAGCGGGCGTTATTCATAGTGACTTTGTTAATAGATTTATTCGCGCCGAAGTTGTTGCATACGATGATTTCATCGAATACGGAGGATCTTTCACTCGTGTGAAAGAAAATGGTTTCTGGCGTCTTGAAGGAAAAGATTATATAGTAAAAGAAGGAGACATTCTTACTATTCGACATAGTTAAATCTTAATCTCATTCCCAAATAAGCACTTTTATAATGTACCTCGAAAAACATATCTCAAATCCTTTAGATTAAATTTTTTATTTTCTGATACCCATCATTAACCCTTTTAAGCCACAATAAAAACCTTAAAATCCTTTAAAAAACAAGGATTCTCATTATCCCGTTAATGGCTTAGAGGAATTTCATTAAAATTCTATATAATTTTATGAAATTTACTTGACTTTGAATAAAAAATCCCTAAATTGGAAATTCACAGTGGGGAAAAGTGGGGAAGAATGGTGTGAAAATTTTTTCATTTTTGAAGGTTTAACTTAATTAAAAATTATGTCGTCTTTCAAGGGCTCATATATGTATTCTGTCGACGAGAAGGGTCGAGTTAGTCTTCCGTCTAAGTTGCGGAAGTATGTCTCAACAGAAGCGAATGATACTTTCGTTGTTACACGTGGATTCGAAAAGTGCTTATTCTTGTATCCGATTGATGAATGGAACAAGCTGGAGTCAAACTTACGCAATCTGTCTTCCTACGATCCACAACATCGCCGCTTTATACGAGCTATTCTTGAGTTGGCTCAGGAAAGCCAGCTCGACTCGCAGGCGAGGATTTCTATTCCACCCGAACTGCGGGAATATGCAAACATACTAAACGAGGTACGTATAATCGGCACGTTAGATAAAATTGAGTTGTGGAATCCAAAAGTATACGAAGAATACAAAATCAGTCAACCAGAGAGCTACGAGAGCATTGCTTCGAGAGTAATGCGTTGATAGAAAGTTCTCTCTTGTTCTTTTATATATTGTCATGAATTATGCCAGATGACTTCCGGTTTTCATTATTCGGTACTAACCAGTGCGGTCACACGATGTTTAATCACTAAATCCGACGGGATTTATGTCGATGGAACTCTTGGAGGGGGTGGACACGCTGAAGCAATTTTGACAAATCTCTCTGGCCGAGGAAAGCTTATCGCATTCGATATTGATAATGAAGCACTAAGATTTGCTAAACATCGTCTGGAGAGCTTTCGTGAGCAGTTAATATTCCTCAATGGCAATTTTTCAAACATCAAAAACATTTTGGAAAAACTGGGGATCGGCAAAATAGATGGTTTATTACTCGATCTTGGAATCTCTTCTTTTCAGATCGATGAGCCACGACGAGGATTTAGTTTTCAGAGAGATCACAGAATTGATATGCGGATGAATCAAGACCAGGTAATCAATGGCTGGGATGTAATAAATAATTTTTCGATAGAAAAACTTCAACAGATTTTTCAAAATTATGGTGAAGAAAGATATTCAAAAAGAATTGCAAACAAGATAGTTAAAATGCGAGAGAAAAAAACAATTGATACAACAACTGAATTGAGCGAGATCGTGGAATCGATCGTTGGTAAACGATTTCTCAACAAATCATTAGCTCGTATTTTTCAAGCAATTCGTATTGAAGTAAATAGAGAGCTGGATTCTTTGAGAGAGGTCCTTAATGATTCTATCGATATTGTCAATCCTGGCGGTCGGATTGTGGTAATCTCTTACCACTCACTTGAAGATAGAATTGTAAAAGATTTCTTCCGAGAACAATCAACCATAGTCATTCCATCGGGTTACAAATATATTCCCGACCGTATCTGTAAACCAAGTTTGAAAGTTATCACAAAGAAACCGATTATAGCGACCGATGAAGAGATTCATATTAATCCCCGAGCACGGAGCGCAAAACTGAGAGCGGCTGAAAGAATATGACATCAACCAGATTTTATTCAGAGAACGCTGAAATGATTTCCAGGCCAGAAGTAGTATCACCTCGCCCTGTGTACAATGGTGGATCGTTAAACCAGAGGGATTATCAAACTCCAAGAGGAAACCGTCCGGTAAAAGCTCGTAAACGTTCTCCTCTAAATCTAATTGCTTTACTTTTTACAATCTCGATTATAATTGTTTTTTATATATGGAACAAGATCAGCGTTAACCGACTTGCCACGGAGATCAATGAGCTAACCAATCACCACGAAAAACTTTTGAATATTAATGAGTTCCTTCGAGCTGAGATAAACAGAAAATCCAGCCTCGAACGTATTGAAAAACTTATTACGACACAACGATTAGGTCTGGTTGCACCGAAGGAACAACCGATTTGGTTTGAATTGGATGAAAGTCGCATAGAAAACATACTAAGATGATGAACCGATCAGAATAAAATTTTTTGTGATTGAAGAAAAACAACATAATAATCAACAATTTGACATCTTACCACGACCTGAGAAGCGTGCCCGTGTCCGGATTTTACAAATTGGGCTTGCTCTGTTTTTTCTTGTTATTGGATTCCGACTTGTGCAAATTCAAATTATCGAGTCACAAAAATACCGTGAAATTGCACAGAGACAATATCGGTCGAAGGTCATTTTACCTGCAGTGCGCGGTTTGCTGTACGATCGAAAAGGCAATATCATTGCCTCAAATTCTATTCTCGTATCTTTC
>JACQYX010000047.1 GCA_016207985.1 Ignavibacteriales bacterium
ATTTTCCCAAACCAGAAAAACTCACTAAGTAAAAGCGATATGTTGATGAGAATGAAATCAAGGACGACTGCACGCAGAGGTTTAGCAATTCTCCCCACGAAGGCAACCCATTCTCTGAGCTCAATGCCGACACGCAGAGCCATATCGGAAATAAATCCTTGTGAAAAATGTTTCCTCACGAAAACGCGCATCGCTTCGTAAAACAACTTCACCTCATCGATATCGCTCCGGCGAACACTTTCACCTTTATAGTGAATAACCTGGGTACCATGCACATAATAAATTTTCCAACCGGCTTTCTTAATACGATAGCACCAATCGAGGTCTTCGCCGTACATAAAAAATTGCTCATCAAGGACACCCACACTATCGATCACCTGTCGCCGAACGAACATGAACGAGCCACTGACTGCATCGACTTCGTAAGTTTTATCAGGGTCAAGGTACGCAAGATTATACTTTCCGAAAAGAGGATTGCGCGAAAAAAGATTACTTAAACCCACGATCTTGGTAAACGCGACCCACGGAGTAGGAAAACTACGCCGGCATGCGAGCTGCAGTGTCCCATCAGGATTTAATATTTTACATCCTATCAAGCCGGCATCTCGATTCCTATCGAGAAATTCGATCATAATGTGTAAAGTATCCTCTTGAAGAATTGTATCGGGATTCAGAAGGAGTAGATATTCACCCCGTGCTTCTTTAATTGCCAGATTGTTAGCGACGGCAAATCCAACATTCTTTTCATTAACGATGAGTTTGACGTCAGAGAATTTTTGTAGTACCATTTCGACACTACCATCATCCGAGGCATTATCAACGACGAAAACCTCACCATCAATTCCTTTCATCGCACGGCGGACTGAGAGGAGAGAATTCTCCAGAAATGGACGCACGTTATAGTTAACTATGATTATACTGAGCCGCATTTCTATTATCAGAGTTTCCCGAATATCTGTTGAAACTTCAATTTCCAAACCACATATACCGCCTCACGTATGATCTTCTTCGACATTTTTGAAACACCCGACCGACGGTCCATAAAAATTATTGGATGCTCACACAACTTGAAACCTTTACTATATGCTTTAAAATTCATCTCAATCTGGAACGCATAACCGTTCGAATGAATTGCGTCGAGATCAATTGCCTCAAGTACTTGTCGGCGGAAACACTTGAAGCCACCTGTCGCATCTTTGATTGGCATCCCAGTTATTATGCGTGTATAAACATTGGCACCATAACTTAATATCAAGCGACGGATGGGCCAATTAATAACGCGGACGCCATTTGTATATCGCGACCCGATGACTAAATCGCAACTTTGAATTTTTTCAAGAAAATTTGGAATTTCATCGGGATTATGAGAGAAATCGGCATCGATCTCAAAAACAAAATCGAATTTATTCTGGATAGCATATTTAAAACCTTCAACGTAGGCAGTCCCCAATCCCATTTTACCTTGACGTCGAATAACATGTATGCGATGATTTTGTGACTTCATTTTCTCGACGATGTCACCGGTCCCATCGGGTGAGTTGTCATCCACAACTAATATTTCAATATCATGTCCTTGAGCGAGAACCTGTTTGATGAACTTTTCAATATTCTCAGCTTCGTCGTATGTGGGGGTTACAACAAGTGTTTTTGCCATGAAATTATTTCTCTTGTTTTACTGAATAAATTAATACTCGAGATACATTCGGATCGCATAAAAATTATCCCATCTTGTCGAATCAAGCGTATGCTGTTTTATATTGTGAATTTCATAAATTCCTGAAACAAAGAAATTGGTAACCGGCTCGTACATTGCTCTGACCTGAAAGCGGTTGCTTTTCACCAATGCTCCATCCAAAAATTTAACACTTTCCGAATCGAAATCCCGATGTCCTTGCAGTATATTCCCTCCAACATTTTTAATGATAATACCATCGAGGGTCTCGTTTTCACCATGTCGTGCAACTCCATAAGAAATCCAGGCGCGGAACTCTTTCATCGGTCGGTAGGATAATTGGAAAAACCATTCATCAGAATTCGGTTGAAGATGATGCCCCAATCCGATATTATTGTTGGAATAAGAATTTCCACTCAAGCGATTACTATAGACATACGGCTCGATCCGAGTGTACTCTAATAAACCATCAACATTTTGGATATTCGCGATATCAGCAATATATAATCCTCCTTGCCATGCAAATTCATTCCCCCACCAGCCCGTTCCCATCTTCCCAAAATCAATGTCGTCGATTAACCATGCACCGAACAACTTATAGTTTGGGTATGGAAATAGTTCGACATCAAAATTTATAAATGCGTTGTCCCGATCTCTGAGTGAATGCTCGGAAGATTTATAGAAATTAATCGGATTGAGATAGGCAAAATCGGGTGCTTCACGCTGGTAGATGATCATTTCGGATGCACCGATATTCATGATATCAAAAAGTGAAAACTGCACTCGATGCATTGCGAGGTATTTATTCGATGTTGAATATGGATCGACAAGAGATCCGTGGAGGAAAATGAAGCGAAGCGATTTATAATTGAAATCCAATTTTAGGAAATCAAATACCGGCGCATTACCGGAAAGCAGCAGACGATCGGAATATCCTGTGCCTACCAGATTGTACTCACGTCCGAATTGAAGATTAAACCAATCGAGATCGGCGCGGAGATATGCTTCCGCGAAATCTAAATAAGGCGAATCTAAATCGTTTAACTTTACATTTCCTTTTAGTCGGGTATCCGAAAGAGCCAACGACCGGTTACCGTATAAAGTCCCGTTTGTCGCTTGAACGTAAAAACCCAGCCGATTTTTTATCGTCCCGCGTATCCGACCACCGTGCTCTTCGATTGTCGAGTAGACCGAACCGTATGTATCTCCCGTTGTCCTGCGATGTTCCAATGCTCCAATAAATTCAACGAACATCGAAATGGAAGAATCAGAATAATTGTACAGATATTTTTCTTTATCGGAAGTTATATCAGCTAACGGGCTTCCGCGAAAAAGAACCATTGCATCTTCTTTAGATGGATCAATTTCGTGCATGAATTCCATTTCAAACTTGTCAAGAAATTCTTTCTCCGAATCGTTTAACCGATTCCTCTGATGTTTCGCACTTACTAACAATTTTGCTATCTCTTGCCGGGAGAGCGGTATCATAACATTACTATAAAGCGGAAGAATTCTTTTTATTCCCATCCGATCTAAGAACTCATATACCTGATTATTTACCGGAACATTTTCAATCTGTGCTTCCACGGTACTAAATCCTAAAAAACAAACTAACACCATTAATTGGATAACATTCTTCAATCGGAGTATAAAAGCTATAATCCCGAATCGAAATTTCATCAATGTCCCTTCCCCAATAAAACAACGGTGATTGTGTTTAATAGAATTTTAAAATCCATTCGTAGCGACATGTTTTCAATATAGAATAAATCGTACTGCACTTTCTTTTTAACATCCTCTACACTTTCATCGTACTTGTGCTTCACCTGTGCCCAACCGGTGATTCCGGGACGCACCTTAAGTCGTCTCTTATAAAGAGGAATCTCTTTCGACAGTTGTTCTACAAAAAACGGTCGCTCCGGTCTCGGTCCAACCAAGCACATTTTCCCATCCAAAACATTAATGAGCTGCGGTACCTCATCGATACGAAGTTTGCGAATTATTCGACCAATCCAAGTCACGCGCGGATCTTTTTTATTTGCCCAAACCGGTCCCGATTTATGCTCTGCATCCTCATACATCGATCTGAACTTGATAATATGGAAGAGCTTCCCATCTTTGCCAACACGTTCCTGAGTGTAGAAGATAGGACCTTTCGAAGTGAAAGCAATGATAATTGCTACAAAGATCCAGATCGGCAAGCCAATAAGAAGAATAATGGATGAGACCATAATATCGATTATCCGTTTTACCGCTCGCTCCCATGGCTGCATGATTTCGGGCATGATTTCAATAAGCGGGAAACCATATATCTGGTTCGTACGTGCTTGTCCACTTATTATATCGTACAGATCGGGAATGATTTTCATGCTCACAACTCTCGAATCACAACCGGATATGATATGAAGAAGTCGATCATGTTCCGATGAATCTAAAGCAATTAAGACATCTTTCACATTATATTCATCAATCATTTTAGGTAACGTGTCAATCGATCCAATAACAGGAACTCCTTTGTATGGTTCGGTCTTAGAATCCATAGAGACCGGGATAAAACCAACCACATTATATCCAAGAGCCGGGTATGAAATTACCGTATCAAAAAGCTCTCTCGCTTTATCCGACCAGCCCACAATGAAAGTGTTATGCAAGCCGATACCTGCCATCAACAAACGCCTCTGGAAGGTATGCATGAGGAATCTTCCACCTCCGACGCAAATTAGCATCAGCATCCAATAGAAAGTGATGAGCAGTCTCGATTGAATCGGAGAGCCGACACCGCGGTCGTCGATGAAAATAGAGAAGAACAGAAACAGCACTCCGAATGTCGTGGCTTTAAAAATTGTTGTAAACTCATCGAGACGCGACTTTGCATACCAAGGACGATATAAACCGAAAACGAAAAATACAATCAGCCAAAAAATACACACGGCAACCATAGGAACAATAAAATCGGGTTCCATAGTGTAGGTAAGCCAGCCGCTGCGGATCCGTACGATGTAATAAAAAAACCATGCAAGGTTAATCGTAGTGAAGTCAGTCAGAATGAGTAACCAATTTTCTTTATTTGATGCCATATTATTTCAACTTATTCTCGATTAACTTTTTATATATATTTTCAGTCTCCACAACCATTTTCTCCTCGCTGAATTCATAAATTATTTTTCCTTTATCAAACAAACAGCGAGATTCAAACTGTTTATATTTTTGAAAGATATCACAAATTGAATTTATCAACTTATCTTTATTTAAAGCTTCAACTAAATATCCATTGTATCCATCTTGAATAACTTCCGGAGCTCCGTCCAAAGAATATGTTACGACAGGTTTGCCCATAACCAAGGCTTGAGGTAGTACCCGTGCTAATCCTTCGTGCAATGAAGTATGAATAACAATATCCATCAAACTCAAATATTGTGGAATGTTAGAGGGTGGAATAGAACCCACAAAGATGACCGATTCATTCAAATTGATCGTTGTTGCTTTTTTTTCAAGCGAACGGCGTATCTTACCATCACCAACAAAAAGTAATTTTATTTGTGGAATTCTCATCTTCAAATCTGGTAGAATATCTATCAATATTGCGTGCCCTTTTAATGGAGACAGCCTTGAAATTTTTCCCAGAATAAAGTCTCCATCCTGAATTTTTAAATCTTGCATTAGTTTTTTGTTTTTCAAACGATTCTTTATGAACGGCTCAGCATCGAAACCACTTCTAACTATTTCAAATTGATCTGTTGAACCGATGCCTGCATTCAAAGATTCCCAATAATGCCAGCTTTTGAACTATGAGTATGTACAATATCGTATCGACCTTCTCTTATCATTTTCCTGAGACGATAAAAAGCTCGAATATCATATATTGGATGAATGTCGCGGCGTAATTCTGGGATGATTATGACTTTAATTCCTGCTTCTACTGCAACTGGAAGCATATCCCCCTCCGATTCAATAAATGGTCCAGAAACAACTGTGATATCGTAATTCCGGTGCATTAAACCCTTTGCAATGGAGATGACGGTTTCTGTTGCTCCACCGACACTAAAGAGAGTGATGATATGAAGGACCCGATTTTTTTTGTCTAATGGCGACACTGGGCCTCTTTATAAATTATACAAAATTCTTTGGCAAGGTTTTGCCAAAAATAGTTAGGTAATTTTTGGTCGATGAGTAGATTTCGTTTTACCCGATTCCGATCATTTAAGGCATCAATAATAGCATCATAAAAACTTTGCATATTCCCTAATTCAAAAAAACAGGCTGCATCTCCCGCAACCTCTCTACTAGAAGGTATGTCGCTCGCCACGATAGGTTTCTTACAATACATCGCTTCGAGAAGAGGAATTCCAAATCCTTCCGTTTGTGAGGGTAATATTACCAGATTTGATTCACGATATAGCGACACTAGATGCGGTAAATCAGGATTGGGGACCCAATGTACGATATCATTTTCATATTCTAATAATGGAGCAATTTCTTGAAAACCAAATCCGGCAGCACCTGCCAACACAAGTTTCATTTTAGGGATAATCCCGTTTCTAATTCCATTAATAGTTGTCCGGACCAACCACGGAGTATTTTTCTTTTTCGATAAACTACCCACAAAAAGCATGATGGGTGTTGCAAATTCATGTCTTGAAATATTGTCGTCAACAAGACTCATGAAGGTAGGTGATAATCCGTTTGCAATAACTCTGATTTTATCGACGACACCTGGATATCGATTCTCTAAAAGAATTTTCACTGTTTGCGAAACTGTAAGTATTATATCGGCTCGACTAACAGCATGTTTAATAATATTCTTATAATACATTCGATAAGACCAAGAGTAGGTTTGAGGATATACAATAGCATCGAGATCATGAATGGTTACTACGTAAGCTGTATTTAAAATACGAGGAGGTACGAAAACATTCGTGAAATGTACAACATCTGCTCCACGAAACATCTCCTTAGAAAGCTTTCTTAGTCGAAATAAATACTTCAAGCGCCGTACTGGCCTTAACGAGTTATTACCATCGTAAATGGGACACGGAATAACATCGATCTGTTCCGAACAGTATGTTTGTAGTGCATGTATTATCCCATCACTATAATTACCAATACCTGTATGCGGCGGGGCATTCCCCTTATCTATCATCACTTTTAACTTTGAATTT
>JACQYX010000070.1:0-4488 GCA_016207985.1 Ignavibacteriales bacterium
CTAAAATTTATCATCTCACTAAGTCTGACGCCTGTGCTGTATAAAAGTTCCAGTACTGCCCGATCTCGTAAACCGTCTACTGTTGAGCAATCGGGTATTTCCATCATTCGCTCCATCGATCTTTCATCGAGAAAGGACGGAAGCTTTTTCGGCAATTTCGGTGAAATGATGTTAAGAGCAGCATTATGTTTGATATAATTTTTTTTAACGAGATATTTCATGAGCGAGCGCACTGCCGCAAGTTTGCGGGCAACGCTCCGTTTCGTCAAACCTCGATCCAGAAGATCGCCGAGAAAAAGTCTGATCGTCACCTGATCGATATCGTTCAGGTTAAATTGCTTTTCGTTAAAATGCTTTTGCAGAAAAGCATCGAATTGCTGCAAATCGTCGTCATACGAATCGATTGTATGAGAAGAATAATTTCTCACCGTCTTAATGTATTCTAGATATTCTTTGAAGTGATAATGCATATCGGTCATTTAAATCGCAGATGAAACTTCAACTTTTTGAACTTCAGCTTTACATGACGGGCATTTAAGATATTCACCGCGCTTTTCAGAGTATTTCATAACCATAAAGGGCGAGCCGCACGTTTCACATGGCTGATTATACGGTTTATCCCAAGATGCGAAATCACAAGAAGGATATTTAGAGCAACCATAGAATGTCCGTTTTCTTCTTGTTTTTCTCTCTATTATCTCCCCCTCTTTACACTTCGGGCACTTTATTCCCATCGAAATCGGTTTAGTGTTGTTACATTTCGGATAATTGGAACAACCGAGGAATGTTCCATACCGACTCGACCGTACTAACATATCACCACCACATAATTCGCATTTTACACCAGCCAAATGCTGAACTTTTTCTTGATCTTCCGGCAGAGGCTTCGTATTTTTACATGTTGGATATCCATTACATGCCATAAACTTACCATTTCGACCCCATTTAATGATCATTGGTTTACCGCACAACTCACATAGTGTATCTGTTTCTTCTTGCAGCGATTTTTTTATGGTTGAAGCTTTCTTATTGGCTTTCTCTAAAGATTCATGAAATGGAAGAAAGAAATCATCGAGCACTTTTCGATAACTATTTTTCCCGGAAGCGACCGTATCAAGTTCTTCTTCCATCTTTGCCGTAAAGCGAACGTTGAAAATATGTGAAAAATGTGACGTCAACAATTTATTAACCTCTATACCGAGGGGTAATGCATATAATTTACGCTCTTGCTGTTCAACATATTTACGATCTATGATAGTCCCGACGATCAAAGCATAAGTGCTGGGACGACCAATACCAAGAGTTTCGAGTGTTTTAACAAGACTGCTCTCGGTATACCGTGGTGGAGGAGTGGTTTCATGTTGATGCGGCACAATACTTAGTACAGATGCGATCTGACCCGCCTTCAGATTGCTCGGAAGTTTTTCATCCTTGACTTCTGCATCCTCTTCTTCAACTTGATCGGTATCGCCGTTCATTAAATCATCATAAACCTGCAAGAATCCTCTAAATTTATATTGAGAAGATGTTGCCTTAAATTGAAACACTCCACCTTCAACAACGACTGACGTTATCTCGAGAACCGCCGCCTCCATCTGACTGGCGATGAACCGATTCCATATTAATTCATAAAGTCGGTAAAGGTCTTTATCAAGGAATTTTTTTATCGCACGCGGTCTGTATTTTACCGATTTCGGTCGGATAGCTTCGTGCGCATCCTGTGAAGTTTTTTTCTTCTTATATAAATGCGGATGCTTCGGTAAATATTCCTTGCCGTAGTTATTGTAAATATATTCACGGACTTCAGCTACAGCACTCTCGCTTAATCGGGTCGAATCCGTTCTCATGTATGTGATTAGTCCAACCAAGCCCATTTCACCAAGCTCTACCCCTTCGTACAGCTTTTGTGCTAACTTCATTGTCTTTGTTGCAGAAAGGCGCAATTTCCTCGATGCTTCTTGTTGTAATGTGCTTGTTATAAATGGTGGTAATGGATTTCGTTTTACTTCCCTTTTTTGAACACTCGCAATCGAGAACGATTGCTTGCCGATTTCTTGGATATATTTTTTTGCTTCTTCTTCAGAAGTTATATAAGTGTATCTATCTGTCGTTCCCTTATGCTGAATTTCGATCAGATTATCTTTAGAAGGAACTATTAATTCTTTTCCTTGTATCCGAAATAATTTTGCAAAGAACGGGTCGCAGCCGCTTACACGGAACTCACCAATGATCGACCAATATTCTGTCGGCAAGAACTCTTGAATTTCTTTTTCTCGCTCACAAATCAATCGGAGGGCTACAGATTGGACACGCCCGGCTGATAAGCCATAATACATAGTTTTCCACACGAATGGACTTACCATATATCCGACCATACGATCCATCACCCGCCGTGCCCGCTGACTTGCCACAAGGTCGTCATTGATTGTCTGCGGCTGTTTCATGGCTTCCGCCACACCGTGTTCGGTGATTTCATGGAAAAGTACCCGGAATATCTTTTTATTCTTAGGTCGGATCTCTTCAGCAATATCGGCTGCAATTGCCTCACCTTCTCGGTCCGGATCGGTTGCGATATAGACTTTGTCGGAGTTCCCGGCAACTTCACGCAAATTGTTTATTATATCCTCTTTACCACTTATAGTTTCAAATGTAGGTTCATAGCCACTTTCGATATCGATTCCGAGATCGCTCTTCGGCAGATTCTTAATATGTCCGACCGATGCATGTACTTCGTATTCTTTACCGAGATACTTATTAATAGTCTTTGCTTTTGCAGGTGATTCAACAATTATCAGTGATTTGTTCATCATTATAGTTTAAAAAAAATTTTATAATACCAGATTGCGTTTCGGCAGAAAATATTTAAGATAATCATCTTCTTTTTTTGTCATTCTTTCTTTTCCCTTTTTTGTCTTATCGCGGTATCCGACAAGATGCAGAATACCATGAATTATCAAACGGGCACATTCCTCTTTGAAGATAATGTTAAAGAGACGGGCTTGTTGTCGAGCTTGATCGACATTGATGTATATTTCTCCTTCAAGTATATCAGGATTTTCGCCGAGTGGAAAGCAAATCACATCTGTGGAATACCAATGATTGAGATAGGTTCCATTCATACCGATCATTCGCTTCTTATCAATAAAAACGACATTCACATTGGCATCTGAGTTATATTCACATTTGAGAACATGCCGAACAATACGTATAGTTCCTGACCGTCTGATTCGATATTTCGAGTGAGTATTAAATACGTGAATAACGATCATTTCGATTTTCGTCTCTGACGCTTCTTTGTCTCAGGCAGAATCGCTTCAGTCAATGAAAGAGCAATTCCCGAAAGCATAACTTCCGGTCCCAACCTTGTAAAATCGCCGGAGAGAATTTCCCGATCGACGTTCGCATATAATGAACATCCTCCTTCTTTTTCTACAATCAAACCCGAGAGTTTACCATTGTGCTCACCGATAAAAGTTACCTCATTCAACATCTCACTAATAACGAAACCAGAGCAAAAATGAAGCTGGAGATGTGCGGTTGTCGTATAAACCGAGATCAAATTACCGCGTCTTGTCCCGATGACGACATTCGGGTATACTTCGAGTGAAAGCTTCCGTTGAGACTCTTTTCCTGTGAGCTCAAACCGATAATTATTGCCTTTATGCTTTGCAGGAACTCCGAGCACTTTACTAAGCTTTCTTATGTCATGTTCTTTAAAAGTAAATGCCATCCAATATTATTCTCTTTCAAATGCCTGAATTAAAATCCCGATGGCTGGCTTGCCGATCAAGCGAACTTCCGGGACAAATCTTTAAAATAATTTCCATCAATTATTGCACCACGACAACGTTGAGTGCCTGCAAACCTTTTTGCCCTTCGGTGACTTCATATTCGACTGTCATCCCCTCCTTCAAGGTTTTAAATTCATTATTAGATTTGATAGCAGAGTAATGAACAAATATATCACCCTGCCCATCCTGAGGTACGATGAAACCAAATCCTTTTTTACTGTCAAACCATTTCACTTTACCTATTGCCATAATGAGGGATATTCCTATAATAAATTGTTGTATTAATAATTAATTGTAGAATATAATAATCAACGGATATTATTGTCAAGTACAGACCGATTTACAATTCCAGTTCCATTCCTTCAGCAGCCGCGATGCAATCAAATTTATAATTCCGATTTCGGATTTCTTTCTTGCATGTTTTCACTATGTCGTCTATTTTTTCATCGCTGTGAGCCGGATCGTGATGGAATAATACCAATCTCTTTACTTTCCCTTCAGCCGCAGCTTTCAGCGTGAAAAGATAATGTGAATGTCCCCACCCAACACGATCTACATATTCCTCGGGTGTATAAGTAGCATCATGGATAAGAATATCAGCACCCTGAATAAAATCGAATATGCGCTGGTTTGGATCACCTTTAGAATGAGAGTATTTTTCAACAATCACTTTCTCCACATTACGCATCGCCAGGGC
>JACQYX010000070.1:4605-14296 GCA_016207985.1 Ignavibacteriales bacterium
CCATGGCAAATGTAGGATGATTGACAAAGATCGTTTTGACCGTCGCATCGAAAACCGGGAGTTCCTCTTCCTCTACGGTACAGAATTTAATCGTTGCTTTCAATTCATTAAGCTGGATTGGGAAATAGATTTTATTCATCTGATCGGAAATCATCTTTTGGAGTGTCATCCGCTCGGTTGATCCACCGACGATTGTCAGCTCGTTCCCCGAGATGAACGCAGGCTTGAAAAATGGAAAACCCTGGATATGATCCCAATGCGGGTGGGAGATGAGAACGTACGCTTTAATCGACTCTCCATCTTCGATCAACTTCTCTCCAAGATTTCTAATGCCTGTACCGGCATCGAGTATGATTAACTCTCCGTTCGATAAACGGACTTCTGTACATGGAGTGTTTCCACCGTAACGAACGGTGTGTTTTCCAGGCGTTGAAATAGATCCTCGTGTCCCCCAAAATTTAATCCTCATATCATTCCTTCGGTCGAGGTTCGAAATAATTCATTTAGTTTAGAACGAATTTAACTGGTTGCATTTCAACGGAATTATAACAATTTATTCTTCTATTGTCAACTATTATCTATTAATCGGCATGCAAGGGATAATAGTCAATGCTGCTTATCATCGTTGTAACGAGGCGGCATCCATCCATTTCGTTTCCAATTCATCAATTCGATATAGATATTACCGATAAGAACTTTCATTTTCGCCATGATGGGGACGCGGGCGTCATCGTTGCTGAACCACCCTTCAAATCCACCGGTTAGTCCGAAAATCCCGACAAAACCCGCTTCACCATCAAGATAAACGAGGTCAAGCGGATAGTCAACAGCATCGATTTCACCCTCCTCTATTCGAGTAGTAAAATTGATATCTGTCTTGAATTTCTTTTATTACCTTAGCTTCTGTCTCAAGGGCTCTCAAGATACGGTCTCCAATTGTGTTACCAAGGCCTATACAAACCATTTTGCTACCTTTGTATCTGTTCAAATACCTATTTGTCCACTTGCTATATCGCTCTTGCATCCCGCTAAAAATAGCATGGTCAAAGCGCGAAAATAGCTCATTGTTTCTCAACTTGTTTTACTCGTATCTGTCCGATATCGATCGACATATAACTGACGTTATATGTTAATTCCTCTCCGATTTGAAAAACGGAGTCTTGGGGAGACTGCATCTCACCATCAGCAATGCTTGAGTATGTTATGAAAGCCAACGATACAGAACCACCACTGGATAGAGTTAGTATAAAAAGAAATATGATACTTCGCACCAGCATGAATCTGATTTTATAGTGAGTATTTGACTTCTTGGATTCCATCATTTTGTCAGTGCAGTCCAGCGATTTTTTCAGCCACGGGGAAAAGTGTGAGAGCTTTTTGTAATTGATTGTCATCGGCTCGAATAACCGAGTACCATCCTTCGTTCCCCCAGACAGTGCGTGCGATTTCCGCTTTGAGTCTTATCTTGAAGAATTGAAAATCTTTCTGATATTGTGTTGAATCTATCGTAACACCTTTGTTTTTTGTCAACACGGTAAATTCCTGCATCATGTCATCGGTTATTGAAAAATCTTTATGAAACTTTTTCAACTCTTTTTCATATTGCTGTTGAATCTGTTTCCCATTTTTATCCATGAATCCAAGCGCATACTCACGGAATACACCTTTACCTAATATCTGAATAAATAATGATGACGCTTTTTCGCTCTTAATAATGAAATCCGGTGTTATACCTCCACCACCATATACAGTACGACCCGAGGTCGTGTGATATATGGGTTTGGTTGTATCTTTATCTCTAATATCAGTTGAATCCTTTAAATCCTGAATAATCGTTTCTTTCATGTGTTCAACATTCTCACCCTCATCTTCATCACGCTCGTATGCTGCCCTACGATATGCATCAATATCTTTACCATAGGGTCGCTGAATCAACCTGCCCGATGGCGTATAATACCTTGCTATCGTTAAACGGAAAGCCGATCTATCTGGTAAATCAAATTGTCGCTGCACTAAACCTTTCCCGAATGTTGTTTCACCGACAACCAAACCACGATCTAAATCTTGAACAGCCCCTGAGACAATCTCGCTCGCGGATGCTGAGTTTGTGTTTACAAGGACTATTAACGGTATATCTGCAAATCTTCCCCTCCCGTCACTTTTATATTCTTCTACAAATTCAGGTCGGCGAGCTTTTGTATATACAATTTTTTTACCACTATCTGCTAACAATTCATTTGCCATCCTTATGGCTTGATCCATGTAACCGCCGTTATTATTACGGAGATCGACTATGAGTTTCTTCATTCCCTGTTTTCTCAGCTTCTCCAATCCCTCTACAAACTCTGTGTATGTAGTCGCCGAAAATCGATTGACGTAGATATAGCCGATCTCATCATTTAACATATATGTTACATCAACGCTATATAAAGGAATTTTATCTCGAATGATATCAAAGTCGTAGAGGTTCTTTTCACCAGAGCGCAGGATTGTCACCTTCACATGAGTACCTTTTGGTCCACGCAGCTTTTTGGGTACATCTTCTCTTTTAATTCCTACAACAAGACTATCTTCAATTTTGATAATCTTATCACCGGCGAGTATCCCTAATAGGTCACTTGGACCTCCGGAAACCGGCATCACTACTATTAGAGTATCGTTGATGACGTCGTATTCAATTCCAATACCCTCGAAACTTCCTTGGAAATCTTCATTGACTTTCTGAAGCTGGGAAGCGGGGATATAAACTGAATGAGGATCTAACGCTGTGAGCATCCCCGTTATCGCAGATTCAGCAAGTTTAGGTGTATCGACATCGTCGACATAGAATTTTTCGGCGTAACTTAAAACATCTTTTATTTTATTGAGCTGTTCAAACAGATTGTCGCCAGAAATAAGCTTATCAATCTGCATCCCGAGCAAGAGTGCAAGAAAAAAGATAAATCCTAAAGTTGTGAATGAAAATCGATTTTTCATTTTGTTTTCCTATAAAATAAAATTTCACTATAAAAAAGTATATCCAAAATCCTCATGAAAGTCAAATAACCATCAAAATAGTATCACCTGATAGGTTTCCAGTGGTCGACAAGTGAGCGTCGGAACAGGAGAACAGATATAGCATTTAAGAACCAGAGCAGTGTGATCCAGCAATAACCATATTTCCTGAATCTGCGCGGCGATTCAAAAACAGTCAGATTGCGAAGAAATTTCACTTTACCAAAACCTCGCAGTCGCATAAAGAAATCGTAATCCTCACCCGCTGCGAGCACGGGATTGTATCCATGTGATTTCTCGAATACCTCTCTTCGCACAACATGGCACTCACCCCTACCCATACCCATACCAATTATATTCAACAGCCAAAAGTATCCATTAAAAAAATTATGAAACATCCAATCTCTGATGCGTTCTTCTTCGGGATAGATATTGACGTTACACGTTGCAGCGGCTACCTGTTCATTATTAAAAACATCGTCAAGAGTTGAGAAGAATTTTTCTTTATCTTCGATCAGGACATCGGCATTTAAAAAAATAAATATTTTACCTCTTGCTGCATTAGCGCCATTATTCCTCCCTATCGAAATATTCTGCTTAGAGCCTGGATGATTTAAAACGATTTGATCCGATTGAGGTCGCGCAACAGATACTGTGTTATCCGTACTCCCGCCATCGCTAACGATGATTTCGAGATCATATCGCTTCCGAAGTTCCGGAGTGAATTGTTCCAATGTCCGTGATATTGTCTTACCTTCTTGGAGTGTCGGGATTATAATGCTAATGTATGGAATTTGAGCCACGCGTTAACCTTAATTAAAATTTTAAACCGTATACAACGAAAGTTGGCGTTATACGAATTGCAGGTGCAGGAAAATGGATATAATTCATGACATGCTTAACCGCATCAAGAAACGAACCTTTGCCAGGGAGACCGATAAAATCATAATCTAATCCTAAGAATAATTCACACTGTCCGCCGCCGGGATAATCAAGTCCCTTCACACTATAGCCAATAGCTATTGAAATAAAGTTAGGTAGAATTGATTTGATGATCGTTGGTAAACCATAGTGTGCCATGGCAACCCAAAAGTACATGCTCTCATAGTCATCAATAATCGTACGAAATTTCCCCTGCTTATAGTTGGAAGAAGGATAGCAGCTCCATTTGAATCGGATGGTCTCAAAAATTGGAACCCGCGATTGTAACCAAGGTGTAAAAGCACCTGCAGCATCTGCCACGGCATCTCCGATACTGAAACCGAGTTTTTTTGTAAAACCATCCTCAACTTCTACATACAATTGGAAAGCCAGACTCATCGAAGCACCAATTAACAATGCATTTCGTTTTTGAAATCCCGACCATTGCAGTGATCGACTAAGTAGATCACTCGTTAAATATGTAAAATAGAAATGACCTACCTTATCTGCAGTCAGCGCTTTTGCGCCATCTTCCCGAATCTGGAAATGACTCCGTTCTCCGTGCCACCACGAATTATAACTTTGAATATGAGCCGCTGTCACAACTAAAGCTGAACTACCAAGCACTAAAGCGAGCCTGACAGGTTTAATCTCGTCGGTTCGGTCGGTTGCGGTAGTATCGTTAGTGTAAGCTTTATAGGCAATCGAATTTAGAAGTACTATCATCAAACAGATTTTCATTCTTAGACTAAAGAAACAGCATCCCCATATTGTATGATAACAAATAGTATGTTCTGATTTGATAATTAGAAACGAAAGTAATCAATTCATTCAGACGCAAGGGGGAAATCCATCAACAACACATGCCCTTGGACGATAAATGAACTCCTTTACCGGTGCAATTAGATATCCAAGTCGGTTATAAATATTCAAAGAAACCTCGATTACAAAATCCTCCGGAGAGCCGCAGGCAACATTGTGCTCACAATACCGTCTTATCAGATATGCGAAATCCATTTCGTTCGGGAGGAAAATACCATCATCAGTTCTAACGTTCCAATAAACATCTAAAGAAAATCGCTGTCCGGGTAATAACATCATCTTCCGATTATAAATAAGAGTGCGATCTGTTAGATTCTTCTCGGTCAGATAAATCGTACGGTAACGAACCGGCTTACGTTTCCACCATATCCGCATCGAGCCTTTGATGTCTACACTATCCCAAAACACTTCATCATAAATATTTTCCCCTTGTATTACGATATGAACGAGTGGTCTGTTAGGGGGTGCTATATGATCGTTCAATTGTTCAACTTTTGTTACTTTAATCTCGATAACTTTATTGGGCAGTATATAAACCGGCAACGACTCTTCACAACTAAATGAAAGGAAAATAAGCAACGCTATCGGGGCATATTTTAGTATTTGTCTACTTATCATACATTAACACTCACCACCTGTATTACATGGGGGAAAAGCAGCACATACACAAGCTCTTGGTCGATAGATAAACTCCTTTGCCGGAGCGATCAGGTATCCCAATCGATCGTATACATTCAATGATACTTCGACGACAAAATCTTCGGGAGATCCGCATGCAACGTTATGTTCACAATATCTTTTTACCAAATAGGCAAAATCCATTTCATTCGGTAAAAATATACCATGGTCACTTCTAACATCCCAATAAGCGCTCAGAGAAAATCGTTGACCTGGTAATAACATCATCTTATCATTGTAAATCAGAGTTTGATCGGTGAGGTTTTTCTCGGTCAAATAAACTGTCCGGTAACGTACAGGTTTGCGTTTCCACCATATCCGCATCGAACCTTTTATATTTACACTATCCCAGAACACCTCATCATGAATATTCTCTCCCTGAATTACAAAATGAACTAATGGTCGATTCGGCGGGGCAATGTGGTCGTTCAATTGTTCGACTTTTATTACCCGTATCTCAATAACTTTATTAGGCTGCACATAAACAGGCAGTGATTCCTCACATCTAATAGACACAATCGAAAGCAGTGCAATCGCTAAATATAACACTATCGATCCGGATAAATTTTCACATTTCATATCTCAAACCAATAGAGAATCTTCTTGGATCATAATAGGCAGAAGGATCATTAAGCTGTCCACCGATTTGTCCGTTTGAATCTGCCCATTTCGGATTTTTTGCATTTAATAGATTTCGAATGTCACCATAAATCTGCAGCGACATGAGATTACCGAATGAGAACGTTTTAGAAAATTTCATGTTAATAGTGCTATTTGCCGGTAATCGGGCATTATTTGGGATGAAAGCCCTCGTTGTATCTTCGGCAGTATAACCATCTCGCGTAGGGAAATAGGTATAGGGTCTGCCCGAATTATACGACCATATTAAATTGCACACAATATCGAACGGCAGCTTCGCATCGACTACTAATTTCAGAGTATGAAGCTGATCCCAGCTAAGTGGATAGGGTTCATTGAAAACAGGGAAACCCCATTGATACAGATTAATTCCTTGATTCACATAATCGCTGACGCCTTCTGTTTTCATCAAAGAATATGAGATCGATCCGGAAAGTCTTTCATCGCGATGCCGCGATAACACGAACTCTATGCCTTCTGCATTTGCAAAAGCGTTATTCACATACTCGGCAAAACCATAATCACCAGCCGCTCGCGCTTTCGAAGGTAAAAATGTTTTTGAATCTATCTGGTCGATAAACTCCTTCTTGAAATAAGTAATGCCCAAGAGAGTTTTTTCATCGATGCCATACTTGATACCAATCTCCCAAGCGTGAGTCCGTTCCGGTTTCAGATCCGGATTCCCGACAAGAACATTTACACCTGTCCGAAGCTGCTGCGGATTAATTCCTGAATATAGATAATCGAATAGAGGAAATTGGAAATAGTGACCGTTCTCGGGTCGAGAAAATCCCAACGGAAACCGAGATTAACAACTGCGCCATCTTTATCGACTTCCAATTTTTCCTGTACATAAGCGCTGCCTGTCCGCGGATAATAATGATAGGCAGAGCTGTAATTCAGCAAGGGTGCATCCGGCATCACTTTACCGAAATATGTCTTCTGAGGTTCATACTTAACGACATCAGAAAAAATATCGTATTGGTTATATTCGAATCCAGCTTTCACAACATTATATTGGTTGGGTTGGAAGACAATGTCAGTCTTGGCTGTATAAATATTTTGACGTGTCTCGGACCACCAAGCACGACTCCCTGAAACGACGTATTCGAGAAAAAAATCATACTCATATGGCGTTAGATCGAGTGCATTCTTATCACCACCGATCTTCGAGCGTAAATCGTAAGTGCTTAGGGAGATAGAATAATGCAGTCTTTTCGTTAGTGTATGGGCAAGAGTTGCCGTTGCACGATACGATGTACGATGCCGTTCCGGTAATCCATCGAGGTTGAACCTCCAACTAAATTCATAGTCTCTCCATCTCCGAAGCGAATAAACTGTTTGTGCCGTCAAATGTATCTTAGATGATAAACTATAGTCTATCTTACCGATACCGCTTAGATCGGAAGAGATGGGTGATTTAAAGAAATTATCAAAATCCTGCCACCATCGGGTATCATTTAGTTGGATGGTGTTAGCAGTGAAATAATGCATCCTATCGCGGACAACCGGTCCAGAGAGCGTTAATTCAACTTCATCTGACCGATTGTGCTGCTGACTCAAATTACCGGAAATCCAATTATCTTTTTCCAAACGAAGCACCAAAGAGTGATCATTTCCTCCACGGCGAGTAATGATGTTCACAACTCCAGAGAGAGCATTACCGTACTCAGCTTCGAAACCACCCGATTGGATTGAGAATTCGGTTATCGAACTTTTCGGAAGAGATCCACCGACACCCCCACCTACGACATCTTGCAAGGGTAATCCATCAACAAGGTAAACGACTTCTGTTGACTTGCCACCACGAACATTACCTTCGGCAGTAACACTTGGGAATAATGTAATAATATCCTGGACACTTCGCACCGGCAATTTTTCCACTTGAGACGATCCTATCGAAAAATGCGTGCTCGTAACATCTTTTTCTATTAAAGGGCGTTCAGCTATTACTTCGACGACAGACAATTCAACGGCTGAAGGTACTAATTCGACTGAAATTTTAGTTCTTAAGCCAATACGAATCACAACGGCTTTGTATACTATAGACTGAAACCCGATATTCGAAAATCGGATATCGTACATGCCGGCTTCGAGATTGTTTAACGAAAAATTTCCTTCTGTATCTGTCGCAGTACCCTGATTCGTACCGATAATCGCTATGGTAACTCCGATCAATGGCTCTTTGGTCTCTTTGTTGATAACCTTTCCTTCTAAAATTCCGTCCGTGCCCGCTTGTACAGATGACACTATCAAGGTTAGAATTGAAATTAATATTAAATATCGATACATAATTAATGTTCTGGTTTCATTTGGGGAAAAAATATTACGTCTCGGATCGATTCTTGACCCGTCAGCAGCATAGTTAAACGGTCAATCCCGATACCAAGCCCGGCGGTTGGGGGCATTCCGTATTCGAGTGCCTTTATGTAGTCCTCATCGAACATCTGGGCTTCTTCATCACCCCGAGCACGAAGCTTCATCTGATCTTCGAACCGCTGACGCTGATCGAGTGGATCGTTCAACTCACTGAAAGCATTACACAATTCGTGTCCGTTTACGATTACTTCGAAGCGCTCAACTAATCCAGGCTCGCTCCTATGCTTTTTTGCAAGCGGAGACATCTCGAGGGGATAATCGGTGATGAATGTAGGTTGGATTAGATTCGGTTCTACCATCTCACTGAAAATTTCGTCGATGATTGTACCCAAAGCCGCCCCATTTTCAATTTCAAGACTCATTCCTTTTGCTATTGAGAATAACTCTTGTTCAGATTTTCCACGGATATCTTTACCAGTATACTCTTTGATCGCATCGAACATTGAAATCCGCTTCCAGGGAGTTTTGAAATCGATTTTATTATCCCCAATGCTCGACTCGGTTGTTCCGTTAACTTCGATAGCGACTGTACTTATTAGCTGCTCCACCAATTCCATCATCCAACGATAATCCTTATAAGCAACATACAACTCGAGCATTGTAAATTCCGGATTGTGTGATCTATCCATTCCTTCGTTTCGGAAATCTTTTGCGAACTCATATACTCCATCGAAACCACCGACAATCAATCTCTTTAGATATAACTCATCTGCTATCCTGAGATACAAATCGATATCCAATGTATTATGATGTGTGACAAACGGACGGGCGAATGCCCCGCCATAAATTGGCTGGAGAATCGGCGTCTCAACTTCCACATAATCACGTTCATCGAGGAATTTCCGTAACGATTTCATTATCTTACTGCGTTTAATAAAAACCTCTTTGATGCCGGGATTTACCACCAGATCGATGTATCTCTGTCGATACCGTAACTCTTTATCGGCAAAAGGATCGTAAACAATTTTATTACCTTGTTCATCGATTTTGTCTTTCACGATAGGTAGTGGTCGAAGCGATTTAGATAACACGTCAAGTTTTCGAGCATGGACAGAGATTTCCCCCATCTTCGTCCGGAATACATAACCCTCAACACCGATGATATCTCCGATGTCGAGTAATTTAAAAAGATCATAAGTTGAACCAAGATCATCCTTCTTCAGGTAAACCTGTATTTTCCCTTGAGAATCTTGGACATGGCAAAATGATGCTTTCCCCATCCGCCTGATCGACATGATACGTCCAGCGATCGATACTT
>JACQYX010000071.1 GCA_016207985.1 Ignavibacteriales bacterium
AAAAATTTTTAATGTATACTCTAATGCTTCTAACGAGAGTTTTGAAAAATCTGTCGGTATGAGTATCTTTCTCAGAACTTTCACAGACATAGATGCTCTTTCTCTCCTTTCATCTGCAAAATATACAAATAAATTATCACAAAAGATATGCCACCCAAAATATCACAAAACTTCTTTTTCCATCTATTTTTTGCATTGAACTCTCAACTCTGATAAAATAGTTGGGTTTTATCACTACTCCTGCGGAATCTCGAGATCCTTGATACGCCGATATAATGTCGGTAAACTTATCCGTAGCGCTTGTGCGGTGTTTTCTTTGTTGAAATTATGTTTCCGGAGCTCCGAAAGTATATACTGCCTCTCAAGATTGTTCATTGCTGCCTCAAGTGATGTATAATGATCGGAGATCTCAAGATTCGTACCTGAGTGGAAAAATTCCGGAAGCTCATTAACCGAGATAAATTTATTATTACAAAAGATGACCGCTCTTGCGATGACATTCTCAGGTTCACGAATTTCTCCCTTCCACTCATGTTGAATAAGCATCTGCATTGCCGTGTTGTCTACCCCCTGAATATCTTTTCGCATTTCCTCTCTAAATTTTTTCACGAAATGATCGACCAGTAAAGGAATGTCCTCTTTACGTTCCGCCAACGAAGGTAATTTAATATCGACAACATTCAAGCGATAAAATAAGTCTTCCCTGAAACGACCGCCGGCAACTTCTTTTTGGAGATCTCGATTCGTAGCTGCAATGAAGCGAACATCAACTGAAAATGCAACCGACATTCCGACCGGTGTGATTTCTTTCTGCTCAATCGCACGCAGTAATTTAACTTGCAATTGCATGGGCATTTCACTAATCTCATCAAGGAATAATGTTCCGGAATCAGCAGCTTTAAAATAACCCATCTTATCCGCGACTGCACCAGTGAATGCTCCTTTTTTATGCCCAAACAGCTCGCTTTCTATCAATGTCTCCGGAATCGCACCACAGTTTACCGTGATGAATGGCAAATCTTTTCGTTTGCTGTTAAAGTGAATCGCTTTCGCAGCCAGTTCCTTTCCGGTTCCGCTCTTCCCGGTAATGAGTACCGTGCTGTCTGTCAGAGAAACACGATTGATGAGATCAAATACTCGCTGCATAGGAGCGCTGTTTCCGACCAAGTTGGAAAAATTTGCCTCTCGATGTAATTCGCGTCGTAAATACTGATTCTCCATTGCCAGTTTTTTATACTCGAAGAGCCTTCGAATCTTTACCTGCAATTCATCGAATTCAATCGGTTTCAATGTATAATCACTCGCCCCCGCTCGTAATGCCGCGATAGCAGTATCTAACGATCCATATGCGGTTATAATGACTACGGAAGTTTCCGGACTCATCTTGGTGATGCGTTCAAGCAGCTCTATGCCCTTCATCTCCGGCATTTCGAGATCTGTGATAACAAGATCGAACGACTCGGCGAGAAGTTTATTATATGCTTCTCGTCCGTTATCCGCTTCACTGACCGAATAACCATCCTTTTTTAAGATGTACGAGATCGATTCACGGATTATTTGTTCATCATCAACAACTAAAATTTTTTCCGGCATGACTATAACCTAAATACTTATTATAATATTCTATATGGTCCTTGAGAAAATAGGTTTTTCTTTAGATACTTTCGATAGATACGCATCGAAACACATTGCGATATTCCTCAGAAATAATCTACCTTGCGTTGTGACATGCAGATGGGATTCATTTCTTTCTATTAAACCGTCTTCTTCGAGCGGTTGAAGTTTCTCTAATGAATTCTTGAAATATTCACCGAAGTTTATCCGAAATTTTTCCTCAACATCTGAAATGTCGAGGATAAGATCACACATCAACCGCATGATAATATATTTCCGCAATTGATCGTCGTATGACATTCGATAACCGACTTCTGTTGCAAACTGTCCGGCATCGATTGCTCTGTAATAATCGGGCAGCAGTTTCGCATTTTGTGCATAATTCGTGGTAAAATGACTGATTGATGACATACCAAGGCCAAAAAGGTCGCATCCTGCTTTGGTGGAGTATCCTTGAAAATTCCGATGGAGCGTTTTCGTCTTTTGGGCAATCGTTAATTCGTCATCCGCTTTTGCAAAATGGTCCATTCCGATGTAAACATAGTTTGCATCTGTAAGTTTTTTTATTGTCATCAAGAGAATTTTTAGTTTGTTCTGCGGTGTCGGCAATTCCTCGGGATTGATAAGTTTCTGGTGAGCTTTCATCCAGGGAACGTAAGCAAAATTATAAACCGCGATCCGTTCGGGTGCAATCTTAATAATTTTCTCAAGTGTTTTATCGAATGTCTCTATCGTTTGAAGCGGTAATCCATAGATTAGATCAATGTTAATACTCGAGAATCCAAGCGATCTCGATTGCTCGATCGCTTTCATGGTGATGGCTTCTCCCTGATCTCGATTGATGGCGGCGAGAACATCATTATTAAAATCTTGAACACCCATGCTGATGCGGTTGAATCCACATTGTCGCAGTGTTTGAATGTGACTGAAGGTTAAATCACGCGGATCAATTTCGACGCTTATTTCTGCGTCATCGGTGAAGTTGAATTTTTCTCTGATGTGTGATGCCACATCTAAGATTTCCGATGGTGTCAGATACGTATGGGTGCCACCGCCCCAATGCATCTGAACAACCTTTCGCTTCGGTGCTGTGAAAGATGAGAGTAAATCCACTTCACGCTTAAGATATTTTACATATTCCTTTATTCTTTCACGGTTTTGCGTAATAACTGTTGTACAGCCACAAAAATAACAAAGTGTGTCGCAAAAAGGTATGTGAGCATATAAGGAAATATCTGCCCGATTTTCAGAATGGTTGGTTTGAATCAATTCTTCCTTGAATGCTTCATGTCCAAAATCTTTCGAGAACAATGGAGCGGTCGGATAACTTGTATATCTAGGTCCCGGTCGATCGTACTTACTCATCAACTCTGCCAGATCATTCCCAATCAATGCATCAACGAAATTCATATCTTTAGATATCTATCTATTTATTTAAGAGAACAACATATATGATTATGGCTTTTATTCAATAGATGTGCCACGAAGCGCGATTATAATATAAAAAATTTTCATGGATTTACATAAAATGTTTATTAACATTGAGAAAAAATACTCTATCGCTGTCAATGGTGAAAACATAAGAGTAGATAACATTATATTTGTTCTTACCATTTAATTATTATATATAGAGAGAAATCGAATCCAATAAATGAACAAAAAAAATATTCAGTATCAATTTTCAACGCCTCCATATCATGTTCGAGGATAATGGATGAAAATAATCCTTCAATTATGAGAACATACTTCACATAGACAACGAAAAGGCTGGAATAACAACAATTCGAAACGAAAATGTGTGGAATGCTTTTTGTGTATTCGATATTAATTTTTTGATGATGTATGCCGATAGTGTTATGCAGTAAAACAAAGGATAGTCGTGAATACAATTGAACAAACTTTTTCTCCCACAGTGGTCGTCGAACGAAGTAATTTCGATGCTTTAATTGCTGCACTGACGAAACGTGGTTACCATGTAGTCGGTCCTACCATTCGCGAAGGCAACATCGTTTATGATTCGATAAAAGAAAGCTCAAGCTTACCGATCGGCTGGAGCGAGGAACAAACAGCGGGTGATTATCATCTTGTAGAGCATACCGATAAAACATTATTTGGATTCAGCAGCACGTCTCAGTCTTGGAAAAAGTTTTTACACCCCCCTTTTACACAGTTATGGAAATCGAAACGATCAAATGCCCGACTAACAATCACCACCGAACAAATTCAATCCAGGAGGTTTGCATTTCTTGGTGTCCGAGGATGTGACCTTAAAGCGATTGCTGTCCTTGATAAAGTTTTTATCGATAGTCCATATACCGATAAAGGTTATCAAGCTCGCCGTTCAAATACTTTCATTATTGCTGTAAATTGCAGTCAGGCGGGCGGTACGTGTTTTTGTACATCTATGGGTACCGGTCCTAAAGTTACAAACGGGTTCGATTTAGTACTTACTGAAGTCCTTGAGAAAGATCGTCATTATTTTGTAATGGAAGCAGGAACAAAATTAGGATTAGAAATCCT
>JACQYX010000030.1 GCA_016207985.1 Ignavibacteriales bacterium
GATAAAAGTCCCATCTCATTTTTCTTCATATCTATAGTTTTACGAGTCCTACCCGTTTCTATTTTTAATGCATAGATGGAATCATTTCTCGGCATCATTGAATCGATCGAGACAGTAATATCTATCTCAGAAGATGGATTGAAATCCCAACCCGCAGCTCTTACTCCCGTTTGAGCCGCATCCTCTAATTGTTCAATTTTCACACCCCATCTCTGACAGAAAGAATCAAGAGTGATGATTACATTTATTCCATTCCTGAATATCTCAGTAGTATTATGATAAGGAATCGATGGCGGTGGTGGATACGATGGAAATGCTTTAGCCTGACACAAACAACTAAGCATTAGAGACATAATGGTTAATATTAATCCCGAGTGGAAATAAAAATGTTTATGCATATGAATCTCAAATAATTTTGTTATAAGTAATTACATCATTCCGAGTTCAAGTCGTGCTGCTTCTGTCATTTTAGAAGGATCCCAAGGTGGATCCCAAACAATTGATACTTTCACGCTTGTCACACCTTTGATTTCTTTAACCTTTGATTCTATCTCCATCGGTAACGATTGAATCGCCGGGCAATAGGGAGATGTCAACGTCATCAATATTTCAATTTCACCAACATTACTAACTATAATATCGTATATAAGACCCATCTCGTAGATGTTCACAGGAATTTCTGGATCGTAACAGGTTCTCACCATTTCTATAACCTGTGCTTTGATGATGCTTTCTTCGGTGGTGCTAAGTTTTTCTCTGTCCATTTGCTTATTCCGTTGTAGCTCGGTGTTCTTTGGTCGTTAAAGCGGTGTGTAAAGTGTGCCAGGCGAGAGTCGCACATTTAACACGGGCTGGATATTCAGTAACCCCCGAGAAAGCTGCTAATTTCCCGAGACTTTCAATATTTTCCATCGGATCAGCTTCACCGATCATCAATTTATGAAATTTATGGAACAGTTCTTCCGCTTCCGATATTGTTTTTCCTTTTACTGCCGAGCTCATCACTGAAGCTGATGCTTTTGAGATTGCACAGCCCGCCCCCTCGAAACTGATATCTTTGATACGATCATTTTCCAATTTTACAAAAAGAGTGAAATGATCTCCACACAATGGATTGTATCCATCAATTTTTCGATCAGCGTTTTCCATCCGGTAATAATTCCGCGGACTTTTATTATGATCGAGTATGACTTCTTGATATAATTCTCTGAGTGCTGTCATTAGCTGAATACCTTGATTACTCTGTGAATACCTTTAACAAGTGCATCAACCTCTTCTTTGATATTGTACATAGCGAACGAAGCCCGGGCTGTCGCCGGTACTTCAAAACACTTCATTACCGGCTGAGCACAGTGATGGCCAGTGCGAAGTGCTATCCCATCGTCATCTAAAATCGGTCCAATATCGTGTGGATGTATATTTTTTAAAACGAATGATAATACACTTGACTTTTGTGCTGCTGTCCCGATAATTCTTAAACCCTTGATAGATGAGAGTGTCTCCTGGGCATAGTTAAGTAAGTTGTGTTCATGATGGATTGCATCATCGAATCGAATTTGGTTGATGTAAACACCCACACCTGTAGGACCATACATTTTGTGTCCTGAAAATGCATAGAAGTCGCAATCCAAATCCTGTACATCGATCTTCATGTGCGGGACGCCTTGTGCACCATCGATGAGCACAGGTACACCATTCTTGTGAGCGATCTCTATCATTTGTTTAATCGGATTTATCGTACCGAGGACATTCGAAACATGGACTATAGATACGATCTTCGTTCGTTCGTTTAACATCTTCTCATACTTATCGATGAACAGCTCGCCGCGATCGTTTATGGGAATAATTCGGAGAACAATACCTTTCTCATCCCGGAGTAACTGCCATGGTACGATATTCGAGTGATGCTCCATCGCCGATATGATTATTTCATCTCCTTCTTTTACTTGAAATCTGCCGAAACTATGAGCGACGAGATTGATCGCTTCAGTTGTTCCGCGAGTGAAGATCACTTCTTCCAGGTGTTTTGCGTTTATATGTTTTTGAATTTTCACTCTGGCTGCCTCGTATGATTGTGTCGCAAGTTCACTCAGGTAATGGACGCCGCGGTGAATATTCGAATTTTCTTCCATATAATAATGGTTCATCGCATCGATGACAAACTGTGGCTTCTGACTTGTAGCCGCATTGTCTAAATAAACGAGCGGTTTGCCATTGATAGTTTGTTTAAGTATCGGAAAATCTTCCCGAATTTTCTTGACATTAAATGGTCTCGGTTTAAGTATCTTAGCTGATTTGTTCTGTTCTTTTCTCATCTAAGTATTTTCTAATATTCTTGCTTGTTCGAATCGAGAGTATAGAATATTATGAAGATGTCGTTGAATTGGTTCGATTGTAATCCGCTCGATTATGTCGTTCGCGAAGGCATAAGTTAGAATATCCCGAGCGATATCTTCACTAATTCCACGAGATCTAAGATAAAATATTGAATCGGCATCCAGATAACCGATTGCTGCGCCATGCGTACATTTAACATCGTCTGCAAATATCTCTAACTGAGGTTTGGTATTCATCGTAGCTTCATCGGATAAAAGAAGCGTTTTGTTTGTCTGCTTCGAATCGGTCTTCTGCGCATCTTTACGGACATAAATTTTTCCATTGAAAACTCCCTTCGATTTCCCATCAAGGATAGCTTTGAATAACTCGTGGCTGGAGCAGTTTGGTTTTGCATGATCGATTGTCGTATGATTGTCTATCAGTTGATGACCGGCAGTTAACGACAATCCGTTGAAGGTGCATTCGATTCCTTCGCCATCGAGGATCGAAGAAACGTTGTTCCGAACCAGCGATCCACCAATCATAATCGAATTGGAGGTAAAATTACTTTTCGACTTTTGTCGAACATGCATCGAGCCGACATGAAACGCGTTATAGCTCTCAGTTTGCAGTTTGGTATGGTTAACCGTAGCATCTTCATCAACAAAAATTTCTGTGACGGTATTTGTTAAATAAGATTCCTTTCCGACATTTATATAATGCTCGATGATAGATAAACTGCTCTGCTTACCGATGATGATCAAATTATGCGGCTGAGAAATGACGGGTGATTGCCAATCGGTGGTTATGAAGAGGAGGTAAATCGGTTCATCGATCTTCGTATTGTCCGGGACATGAATAAACGCACCGTCTTCGAGAAATCCGGTATTTAACGCTGTGAATGAATTTTTTTCAAAGCTTGCATATCGTATAAGATGTTCTTGAATTATCGCTTCATCACTGCGAAGCACATTCGATAGATTATTGATTCTATTTCCCGTCATCGAAACTTTTATGTCTGAGAGTTTTTCTGAATATTTTCCATTTACGAATACAAGGCGTTGTCCCTTCATTCCATCGGTGCGATATTCGTAAAACGCCATTCTTCATCTTTGGTTGTTGGAAAACCAAGCGTAGCCAATCGCTCGATTGCGGCTCGGCGAAGTGTATGTATAGAAGGAGAACCTCCATTCAATGATTTCTCGAATGTTTTAAAGTGTGAAAGATACTCGTTTAGAATGTCAATTGCCGGGTTCATCATTTTTCCTTTTAGATGGTTTTCTCCGTCTCGTCACGCAGCCAGTCGTATCCTTTTTCTTCGAGTTCCAGTGCGAGACCTTTTCCGCCCGATTTTACAATTTTTCCGTCGAGCAGAACATGTACGAATTCAGGTACAATGTAATTCAACAGTCGCTGATAATGAGTTACAACGATCGTCGCATTATCAGGGCGGCGTAATTTGTTTACACCGTCTGCAACAATTCTCAGTGCATCAATGTCCAATCCCGAATCTGTCTCATCGAGAATAGCAAGCTTCGGTTCGAGCACTGCCATCGGGAAACTTTCGTTTCTTTTTTTCTCACCGCCGGAAAAACCTTCGTTGACGGGTCGATTCAATAAATCCTGCTCGATCTCTACGAGCTTCATTTTTTGTTTTATGTGAGATAAGAATTCGACCGCATCGAGCTGCTCAAGTCCTCTGTATTTACGGATCGCGTTTAGTGCGGCTTTTAAGAAATACGTGTTGCTTACGCCGGGAATTTCTATCGGATATTGAAATGCTAAGAATATTCCTTCTCGTGCCCTATCTTCCGGCAACATCTCAAATAGTTTTTTCCCGTTGTAAATAACTTCACCCTCGGTGATACGATAAGTTTCACGACCAGCGAGTACCTGCGCCAGAGTGCTTTTACCTGAGCCGTTCGGTCCCATGATTGCGTGTACTTCACCCGCGTTTACTTTTAGATTGATTCCTTTTAGGATTTCATTTCCGTTTATTGAGACGTGTAAATTTTTTATTTCGAGCATATACCTGTCAATTCCATTTCAGTGTTATTGATTCATTTTTTCTTTTTATCATTGATTCAATGATGCAATAATACAATCCAACAATCACCCAACGCTTCCCTCTAAACTAATTCCTA
>JACQYX010000019.1 GCA_016207985.1 Ignavibacteriales bacterium
CATCCGATCGTGTCGTAAGAACTCCAACCGGCTTATTCATAATTACGTATGTGAGCTTCTTCTTTTGAAGTTTTTCACCATCAACCAGAATTTTATCGCGGGAAATTGAACAACGGTATGATGGATTTAGAATAATTTTACCATTAACCTTCACCCGACCTTCCAAAATCAATCTTTCCGCTTGTTTCCTTGAAGTATAACCAATTTTAGAAAGCGCTCGAGCCAAGCTGACGTTGCGTTGGAGGATAGATTTGCTCATTCCCTTACTTCTCAAGTTATTCTACCGTTACTCAAATGATTAACTGGATGATGGGGTGATAATAGAACAGTGCGACCTGTCAATGGCGACATGTTCGTGTTATGACCGATACGAAATTCGGAAACTTCGTATGACATTGCTCAGTCACCACGAAATGGATTGAACACTCGTACAGAAAGTCGCTGTTTATAATACATCAGCGTACATCTTTTCGATCAGATTTTTGAACTTTTCTTCTACGACTCTCCTTTTTACTTTAAGAGTGGGTGTCAATTCATCATTTTCCACTGTTAGCGGATCGCTGAGGATAGTAAACTTCCTGACTCGTTCATAATTCGCAAGGTCCTTTTGGATTTTGGAAAGCTCCGTTTCCAGGAGCTTGTAAATTTCAGGATGGTTAACAAGTTCTTCATTATCTTTGAACCTAATTCCTAAATGCTGGGAGTATTCCTTCAATGCATCGAAGCTGGGAACGATGAGTGCAGTTAGGAACATTCTTCCATCACCGATAAGTACAAACTGATCGATGAATTGACTTTGAAGAAATAGACTCTCGATGTGTTGCGGTGCGATGTTCTTTCCACCGGAGCTAACGAACAGATGTTTTTTACGGTCTGTAATTTTCAAGAATCCATCCACATCGAAAATTCCAATATCACCAGTGTGCAGCCAACCTTCTTTATCAATAACCTCGGCGGTAGCTTTCGGATTATTCCAATATCCCTTCATCACGTTTGGACCTCTTGCAAGTATTTCCCCGTCATTGGCAATTTTAACTTCAACTCCAGGTATTGGTAGCCCGACCGTACCAAATTTGTAATTGTCCAAACGATTTACGCTGATGATCGGTGAAGCTTCCGTCATTCCATAACCTTCGACGATCTTTATCCCGATAGCTTCGAAGAATTCACCAAGCTCCGATGCTAAAGCTGCACCGCCCGATGCAAAGAAGTTAATGCGTCCACCAGTTCGAGCTTTAATCTTCTGGAACACTAATTTATCTGCAATTTTATATTGGAGGGATATCGATGGGAAAACAATTTTATTTTTCTTGGCACACACATATGTTTTTCCGACACCGATTGCCCAAGAAAATATTTTTTGTTTGATTATGGAATCTTCACCGATTTGTTTCATGATTCTATTATATAGCCGCTCGAATAATCTTGGTACTGTCGTTACTAAGGTCGGACGTACTTCAAGTAAATTATCCCTCAGCGTATCAATGCTCTCGGCATAGGCGATTGTTGCACCGCACGCTATCGCCGTGTAATAACCGGCAGTGCGCTCGTACGAATGTGACAATGGCAAAAATGAAAGGGCGATATCTTCATGCGTAAATGGAATACATGACGACACAGCTTTGATATTACTAACAATGTTGTTGTGGGTCAGCATGACACCTTTTGGATTGCCCGTCGTTCCAGAAGTATAAATCAATGTCATGAGATCATCGGGTTTATTTTTCTTCTGTTCATTGGAAAGGTATTCAGGGTAATGTTTCTGAAACTCTTTCCCCATCTCCATGACCATCGAGTAATTTAAGATGCGTGCATTATCAACATTCACCTTATCGGAGAGAACAATTATTCGTTTTAGCGTTTTCACCTCATCAATAATCTTTAGAACTTTGTTCAACTGAAGCTGATTAGAGACAACGGCATATTTGACGGCAGCATCGTTCAGGATATACTCGATCTGTTTTGGTGTGAGTGTCGGATAGATGGAAATGTTTACGGCGCCGAGCTTCATGATTCCAATATCAGCTATAACCCATTCCGGTCTGTTTTCAGATATCAGCGCAATATGATCGTTCCTCTTCACACCCACCGCTGCTAAACCATGAGAAAAATTTTCTATCAATGTTCTGACCTCGGAAAACGATATTCCGATATATTTTCCTTCAACTTTATTCATAAGCATCGGTCGCTGATCGTGAAGGAATTTGTTTATAACTCTATCGAACATCTCTGGAACGGTCGAAAACTCAACAACAGGCGCCATTTTATACCTCTGATTGATGATTAATTCTCAGTTAAAATAACTCCTCTTTTCATTAAAATCAAGAAAATCTTTTTATGCCATACCAAAGTTTAACAATAACATCGAAGATATGAATTTTCAAAATTGTGTCAAGAACAAAACCAAAATCTTTTCAATAGTATCCTGGTCAAAAAAATTTAATAATTTTTTACTTGACTTCTTACTCATAACTCCATATATTTTGAACCAATGTCGCTTCTCGATTGCATAATCGAACGACATAACTTTTATAAATTATACAACTGATTCGTAGGGAGGGACCAGTAGGCTGTAAATATCGGTAAAATCAAAGGTTAGATGAACAGAACATACGTTATAAAGTTGATTTTTATTGATCATCTTTATTATTGGAAAATGGAGATTGAAAATGGCTAACAACGAAACGACGTTTTTTGGAAGCTTAGAAGACAGTGGTAGCCCGAACATATTAAGAACCGAACCCAAAGAAAAAAAACATGGCTTGACCTTCCGGCGATATTATACTAAACCGGGAATACATCCGTTCGATACTATCGACTGGGAACTCCGGACAGCGGTAATAACCAATGAAAAAGGAGAGACAATCTTTGAACAGAAAAATGTCGAGGTACCAAAGTCATGGTCGATCACTGCGACCAATGTTGTGGTTTCAAAATATTTCCACGGTAAACTTGGAACACCTCAAAGAGAAACGAGCGTAAAGCAACTTATCGATCGCGTTGCACTCACGATCACTACTTGGGGAAAAGAGGGCGGCTACTTCACTTCCTCGGACGATGCAGAAACCTTTTATGCTGAGCTAACATACCTTCTCGTTAACCAATATTTGTCTTTCAACAGTCCGGTATGGTTCAATGTCGGGATCGAAGAAAAACCGCAATGCTCTGCATGTTTTATCAACTCGGTCGAAGACACGATGGACTCGATTCTTTATTTAGCGCTACGATTCAATCTTTTACCAAAATGCAAATCATTCGATTCGTGCAACTGACGAATTCATGAGAACAGTTGTCGACGACCGTGAATGGACTACTAAATCGGTTCACGGTGGAATCCCGATGGATAAATTCAGGGCTCGTGAACTGATGAAAGACATGGCGGATGCAGCTTGGATTTGCGGCGATCCAGGAATGCAATTCCATACGACGATCAACAAATGGCACACATGTCCGAACACAGCCCCAATTAATGCATCGAATCCTTGTAGTGAATATATGTTTCTCGATGATTCAGCATGCAATCTTGCATCACTGAATCTGATGAAATTCCGTTCAGAGGATGGTGAGTTCGAAACTGAATCATTTTGTCACGCAGTAAATATCACAATCACAGCCCAGGAAATAGAAGTTGACAATGCCAGTTATCCTACATCGAAAATCGAACATAACAGTCACTACTTTCGACCGCTCGGTTTAGGATACGCCAACCTCGGGGCACTGCTGATGGCACGTGGGCTTGCATATGACAGCGAAGAAGGACGAGCATACTCGGCAGCTATTACGGCACTCATGTGTGGTCAAGCGTATAAACAATCTGCACTCATTGCAAAGGGACAAGGACCTTTCAAGGGTTTCAAGAAAAATCGTGAGTCGATGTTAAAAGTTATGAAGATGCACGGTTTGGATGCAGATCAAATTCCTGATAAGTACGTTCCCAGCGATCTCCTCACCGCTGCACGTAAAGTCTGGGACGATGTTGTCACCTTCGGACGCGAATTTGGCTTTCGAAATGCTCAAACCACAGTACTTGCACCAACAGGCACTATCGGTTTCATGATGGACTGCGACACAACAGGTGTTGAGCCTGATATCGCACTCGTCAAATATAAAAAATTAGTCGGTGGTGGATTGTTGAAAATCGTTAACCAGACAATTCCACTCGCACTGAAAAAACTCGGTTACATCGATGAACAAATTGAGCATATCATAGCTTACATCGACAAGAATGATACAATCGAAGGTGCACCACATCTGAAGGAAGAGCATTTGTGCGTATTCGACTGTGCATTCAAGCCGGCTAAAGGTAGCCGGACTATCCACTACGGAGGACATATTAAGATGATGGCAGCCGTACAGCCATTTATCTCGGGTGCAATCTCAAAAACCGTCAATATGCCTAACGATGTTAAGCCTGAAGATATTACCAATACTTACATCGAAGCTTGGCGATTGGGATTGAAAGCAATCGCTATCTACAGAGACGGCTGTAAATGAACACAACCGCTCAACACAAGTCTGGATCAACCTGCAGGTAAAGTGAAACAGAAACCCGCTCGCCGAAGATTACCCGATGAGCGACAAGCGATCACACATAAATTCTCTATTGCCGGACACGAAGGATACATCACTGTTGGATTATATGAAGATGGCACACCTGGAGAAATCTTCATCACGATGTCAAAAGAAGGCTCGACAATCTCCGGCTTGATGGATGCGTTTGCCACATCGGTCTCGATGGCATTGCAATATGGTGTTCCTTTGCGCGTCTTAA
>JACQYX010000020.1 GCA_016207985.1 Ignavibacteriales bacterium
AAAAATTTTACCTGATTCTGTCAAAAGTGCAGCACCAATACGTAACTTTGAGTAGGGAGAATAAGATCTTCGTTTTGCATCTTTCGCTGCCCTGATTAATTTTTTGTACAACACAGAATTCCAATATATGATGAAAGTACGCAAAATATAGAAAAATTAAGGATGAGAAGCAAGATTTGAAGTTTTGATAAGTATTTCATATATTTTTTTCAAATTATTATGACATCCAAATTTAAAAAATACCGAAACTCAACGAGTGCAAAAAGAGTTTTTTTCTTATTGGCATTCTTGTTAATTTTGTTTTTCTTCTTTAATGATCTATTAATGCCATGGTATGTTAAAAGTGGTGGAATTGTTACCGTACCATCCGTCGTTGGCATGTCTTACGATAAAGCACAACTCATTCTAGACTCATTGGGATTTGAGACAAGAAAAGGAGACATCCGGCTTGATAGAGAGCGCCCTGCTGGAACAGTGATCATTCAAAATCCTATAGAAGGTGTTGTTGTTAAAAAGGGAAGACGTATCTATTTAACCGTTAGTGGTGGTGAACAATTAGTTACGGTTCCGAATATCAGGGGAAGAACTTTACGCGATGCACGATTCAGATTGGAAAGAGAGGGTCTAAAACTTGGCGCCGTTGAATACGAATCGTCAGAAGAATTTCCACAAAATACGGTTATCGAACAGAAGATACCGCCGAACACAAAAGTAAAACGAGATGTTTATGTATCCGTCGTTATAAGCCAAGGCTCGGTAGAAGAAAAAATAATCGTACCTGATGTTATAGGGAAAACACTATCTGATGCGAGTAAGATAATCATTTCCGCTGGTTTGAAAATCGGAAATATTACTTATATTCAATCATCTGATATTCTCCCGAATACTGTGGTCGATCAATATCCACGAGTGGGAGAAAAAGTTATTATGGATCAGGCAATCGATTTGATCATTATCGAAGGTGGTGAAAAAAAGAAAGATAATTTAGAATATTGAGTGATTAATAACATGATAAAAATTGCACCCTCTGTACTCTCAGCCGATTTTTCAATACTACGAAAACAGATCATATTATTGGAAAAGGGTGGAGCCGATTGGATCCATTTAGATATTATGGATGGACATTTCGTTCCCAATTTAACTTTCGGCTCGTTGATTATTAAGTCGATTCGCTCGATAACAAAACTTCCTTTAGATGCTCATCTAATGGCTTATCATCCTGAGCGCTATATTGATGATTTTAAAAAAGCAGGAGTTGATCTATTTACAGTTCACATAGAAGCTTGTGTTCATCTTCATCGTGTGGTGCAGCGTATAAAAGAATCAGGAATGAAAGCAGGAGTGAGTCTCAATCCTTCTACGCCGGCGATATCTCTTAGAGAAATTATTCCATCAATAGATCAGATATTGGTAATGACAGTCAATCCCGGATTCGGGGGGCAAAAATTCATTAAATCTACTCTTCGAAAAATTCGTGAAATCGCTATCATGATTGAATCATCGAAACAAAATATCGAGCTTGAAGTCGATGGCGGTGTTGATGAAAAAAATGCGAAAGAGATCGTTAATGCCGGTGCAACAGTTCTTATCGCGGGATATTCCATCTTTTCAAAGAAGAACATTTCAATAGCAGTAAAAAACATCCGTATTGCTGCTACGAAATAAAATCCGACATATCTAAAAATATTTCTTGCTTATTGTTTTAATATACCTTATATTCTAAGGCATTTATCATATTATACCTTATATACTTAGGTATATTCATTAATAACCTTAATACTCCTGGATTGGTCATGTTAGACGAAACTGATATTAAAATTTTGGAAATACTTCAAAACAATGGAAGGACCAGACGGAACGATCTGGCGGAAAAAGTAGGACTTTCGATACCATCTACAAGCGATAGATTACGAAAGCTCGAGGAAAGGGATTATATCTTAGGCTATGCAGCAATACTCAACGCCAAGCTGCTCGGAAAAGATATTACTGCATTTATTATGGTAAAGATCGATTCTTCGAAGCATTATCAGACATTTATAGACCATGCGAAAGCTAATGATGAGATACTCGAATGTCACGCGATTACAGGTGAGGGATCGCACCTATTAAAAATCATGACGGAAAATACGACAGGGCTTGAACGGCTTCTTGCAAAGATTCAATCATGGACGGGAGTTACAGGTACAAGAACAAATTTAGTGTTATCGACCTCAAAAGAGACGACAAAAATAAAAATGTCAAATTTAAAACAATAGATTAAGATAGTAACAATGACAAAACGAGATATTCTAAATCGAGTGAAGAAAGATAATGCTAAGTTCATTCAGCTTCAGTTCACTGATCTCAACGGGATTTTGAAAGGTGTTACAATCCCCGTTTCTAAACTTGATGATGCAATTGAGGATGGGATATGGTTCGATGGTTCCTCCGTCGAGGGTTTCACACGCATTTTTGAGAGCGATATGTATCTGAAGCTCGATTTGAATACATATGCAATTATTCCATGGACAAAAAATAATTCATCACAGGCAATCGTTGGACGTTTTATGTGCGATGTATATATGCCAGATGGCTCTCCGTTCGAGGGCGATCCAAGGTACATCTTAACAAAACAGATTGAAAGAGTTAAAAAATTGGGATACATTTTTAATGTTGGTCCCGAACTTGAATTTTTCTTGTTCAAAAAAGAAAATGGTAAGCTTGAACCTCTTCCGCACGATAATGCAGGATATTTCGATCAAACGACTGACTTAGCCGTCGAAATTCGGCAGGAGATGACGACTGCTTTGCGAGATTTCGGTATCGATGTGGAAACTCTTCATCATGAAGTCGCAGTCGGTCAGCATGAGATAGATTTTCGCTATGCAGATGCACTTACTATTGCCGATCAAGCTACTACTTTTAAATTTACATTGAAGTGGATAGCCGCCCACCATAATCTACACGCTACATTCATGCCTAAACCGATTGCTGGTATCAATGGCTCTGGTATGCATGTGCACCAAAGTATTTTCAATACGAAAGGTAAAAATTTATTCTTCGATCCGAAGGACGAATACCATCTTTCGAAGTTAGCGAAATATTTCATTCAGGGACAGCTTACTCACATCAAAGCTATGAATGCAATACTAAATCCGACAATCAATTCCTACAAGAGACTTGTTGTAGGCTATGAAGCACCTGTTTATATAGCATGGGGTCAAAGAAATCGTTCGGCATTGATACGAATCCCTCGATATACACCTGGAAGAGAGAAAGCAGTACGTGCTGAACTACGCTGCCCCGACCCGACTGCGAATCCTTATCTTGCTTTCGCCGTTATGATTGCTGCTGGACTTGACGGCATCCAAAAGAAAAATTTACCATCCAAACCAGTCGAAGAAAATATATATGAGTTTTCTGTTGAGGAGACGTCGAAACGAAACATCGATATCCTCCCGAGAGATATCACAGAATCGTTAAAATATGTAGAAAAAGATGAAGTGATTCGAGGGGCGCTCGGGGAATTTGCATTCCATAAATTTTATCAATTAAAAATGAAAGAATGGGAAAGCTATTGCCTCCAGGTAACACCTTGGGAGATCGATCAGTATTTAGAGAAATATTGATCGATAAAGATATTGTCGCTCAACTAAAATTTGAGATTTGAAAAGAAGTTTCTTATTTTGTGATCCATGAATTATACATCTCTACTTTGCTCGACTGAAAATCGGGTTGCAACTATTACCTTGAATCATCCAGAGCGCCGCAATGCCCTCGATGACGTGATGATTAACGAACTATTAGATGTGTTGACATCTGTCAATCGCAACACTCAATCGCGTGTCGTTGTAATAACTGGTGACGGCTCGGCATTTTGTGCCGGTATAGACTTGGATTATCTCCAGAAGTATTCTCAGATGGGGCATGAAGAAAATTTAGAAGATGCTCGTAATCTAATGAAGATGTTGCTTCTTATCCATAATTTACGGAAGCCGGTAATAGCGATGGTAAATGGTCCTGCTTTAGGTGGTGGCTGTGGGATAGCTGCAGCATGTGATTTTGTTTTTGCCGGAAAAGAAAAAGCCAAGCTCGGTGTACCGGAAGTACGGCTTGGATTCATTCCTGCAATAATTCTTTTCTATCTAATCAAGAGAATGGGTGAAGGTGCTGCGAGAGAGTTTACACTTCGCGGAGATATACTCGATGCAGGCAACGCTAAAACCAAGGGACTCGTCACGGAAGTTATTGAGGATGATCAACTAAAACAAAAAGTGTACGAGTTTGCTGAAACACTTGCCCGGACAACCAGCCCTGCTTCCATCACACTGACGAAAGATTTGTTCAATAGGTTCAACGAGATGAATGTTAAAGAGGCAATGGAGTACGCCGCAAACCTAAATGCACTTGTCCGTAAAACCGAAGACTTCAAAAAAGGAATTGATTCATTTTTAAAGAAAGAAAAATTAGAATGGTGAGACCATCAGATGATCTGCGAGATTCCATCCGCAACGTTCCCGATTTTCCGAAGAGAGGTATCATCTTCCGTGACATAACGACATTACTGAAGGATAAGATCGCTTTTCAAAAAACAATAGAGATCTTCTATGATCGATTTAAATCTTACGAGGTCGATAAAATTGTAAGTGTAGAATCGCGCGGTTTCATTTTTGGAAGTGCCTTGGCAAACCGGCTTTGTGTCGGTTTTATCCCTGTCCGTAAGCCCAATAAACTTCCTTCAAAAACCATCAGAGAAGAATATCAACTTGAATACGGAAAAGATGCTCTCGAGATTCATATGGATGCGATTCAGAAAGGAGAAAGGATTCTTATTGTGGATGATCTATTGGCTACGGGTGGAACAGTTCAGGCAACATGTAAACTCGTCGAGAAATTAGGTGGAGAGATTGTTGGATTAGCATTCCTAATTGAATTATCTTTTCTTAAAGGGAGAGATAATCTTAAAGATTATAATGTGTATTCGATCATTCAATACGATAACGAGTGATTGATCTCAGGTACTGCAACAGGCATTGAATACAATACGTCGTTTTTACCTACATTTAAGAAATGTGGTGTTCAGAAGATGCGATTTTAATTTTTTCATTGATATTTTTTGCAAGTTCTCTTACGAATGGTTCAACTAACATACCGGCTGGGTAAAAAGGTAACACGATGATTTCATTTTCCTTCGCATGATTATCATCCCACATCGCTTCTGGAACACTGTGAACAGAATATCGCTTCTTAGGTAAGAATATTGTAAGTTTGCCATCATAATAATCTGCTTTATACTTAAAACATGCCCGATCATTAAGTTTCCAAATCTGTGATTGCCTTGTTATTGAATTACTCTTTGAATATTCAGATTTCTCTAACACTGATATAAATCTTCCGAGCCAGATTTTTATCCTTTTTTTCAAATCGTTAAACTTTGTATTTAAGAAGGATGCCTTTCCAACATCTGACAATAAAGTGAAGTTTTTCCAATGATAAACAAATTTCTCACCGAGGAATTTAGCTCTGTCATACAATGAACGAGGTGGTAGTTGCGACCAATTATATGTTTCTAATAAAGCCAAAAAAGCTACGTCATCACCGTTTCTCTTTAATCGCTGCGCAATCTCTAATGCGATTGTTCCACCCATACAATAACCACAAAGGAAATAGGGTCCCAACGGCTGAACTTTTTTGATCTCACCGACATAGGTATCAGCCATCTCCTCAATGGTTGTTAATGGTGAGCTTGCATCTTCCAATCCATAAGATTGTAATCCATAGATAGGCGTGTTCTCCAATAGGTGCTTCGATAAATCGCGATAAATAAGTACATTACATCCTGCCCCGTGCACAATAAATAAAGGATTCTCACTACCAGAAGATCGTATTGGAACTAACGAATGAAATTCTTGATCACCTACTTGACTGTCAAGTAATTTTGCTAAAGATTCAATTGTCGGAGATCTGTAAAGATTACTTATCGCCAGGTTTTTACCGAATTCTTTTTCAATTTCTAAAAAGAGTAGAACGGCAAGAAGAGAGTCACCTCCCAAATCATCAAAAAATTTGTCCGTTAGTTTGACTGAATTCTTTTTAAACAATCTTTTCCAAACTAATAAAAGTTTTTGCTCGGATTGACTGAGAGAAATATTTTCTCTGAAGTCCAATTCATCGCATGGGATTTTATGCTCCGTCAGTGTTTTGCGATCTATTTTTCCAGTGGGAGTTCGAGGCAGCTCATTTAGTGAAACAAAAGATGCCGGAACCATATGTGCCGGTAGAATTGTTTTGATGCAATCTCTTAATTCATCCACATTAATTTTCTTATTATCCTCTGTCGAAATAAAAGCTACAAGAATATTTCCATAATCTTCTCTCGTCTGAGTAACAACGATTGCCTCTTTAACAGAACCCGTCCTGAGTATAGCGGCTTCGATTTCACCCAACTCGACCCTCATTCCTCTTATTTTAACTTGTTGATCGATTCTCCCTAAATATTCAATATTTCCATCGGAGGAATATCGTGCAAGATCTCCAGTTCGATATATGATGTTATTATCATCATCGAATAGATTATGAACAAACTTTGATGCTGTGAGCGTAGGATTATTTAGATAGCCCTTTGCGATACAGGGATTAGACACACACAATTCTCCAACTTCTCCAGTCTTGACTCGTTGTAATTCTTCCGGCTCCAATATATATACTTGAGTTCCGGGAATGGGTTTACCAATCGAAACTACCTTGGAGGTATCTGATTCATCCTTCGAAATATTAAAACTTGTAATGATACCAGTTGTTTCTGTCTGTCCAAAAATATTGACAATCTGTGCTGGATGGTGAAATTGATTCTTCCATTGAAATGGTAAATCTGCTAATAACGGCTCGCCAACCGTTACGATTCGTCTCAGATTGTTGCTTAATAGTTTATCTCTCTCTTGCTCATCCATATTCCTGAGTATAACATTACATGATCTCCAATGAGCGGGGACAAAATCTACAAGTGTAATCTCCTCATCTTTGATGAGTGTAAATAGCTCGATTGGATCTTGGATTGCCGAGGAGGATGCAACAATTAATTTTTTGCCATAAGAGAGTGGAACAAAAATTTGTCGAACGGACAATGCATACGTTATTGATGCAGACAGAAGGTAGATATCATCATCAAACATATTCAATTTCTTGGGAACCATCTCAACGAAGGACATTAAATTCGAATGTGTAATCATAACACCTTTGGGTCTGCCCGTGGATCCCGATGTGTACATTACATATGCAAGAGCATCTGACTTTATCTCAAGCGAAGAATAATCAGAATCTTCTTTTTCGATGTCTGCTGTTATTTGTTTTAAGTTTATTGTTTCAATTTTGTTATGTGGAATAAGGAAACTATCGGTATGATTACTCAAGATTATTTTTAGTCCAGATTCTTCGATCATGTACTTCAATCTATCCGGAGGATAATCTGGGTCTAAAGGTATATAGGCGGCTCCAATTCTATGAACTGCTAACAAACTAACAATCATCTCAATAGACCGCTCGGCTGAAATACCGATTAACATCCCTGATTTTGCACCTCTCTTCATCAAGTAATTCGCTAATTGGTTTACTTTCTTTATAAGGTCGGAATAAGTTAAAGATTGGTTTCCGAATTTTACCGCCACTGCATTCGGTTTAGTAATACAAATTCTTTCGAAGAGGTTTAAATAATTTTTAAATAACGAATCTTTCATCAAGTTTATATCACCTGAGGTCTTATTATTTTGATTTTAGACTTTATAAAGATAAAACTAATTTGATATAGTGTCAATACCCGTTTGAAAAAGCGTCATATTATGCAATTTTTTGAATATAAAGAGGTGATGTTATTATATGATATAATCGCACGTAGAGTCTCCAAAACATCATCTGATGGGATAATTTCGACGAGTAATTGATTTATTTAAAAGAATTAAGTAGATTGTGAATAGAAATGATGTCTTAAAAAATGGTATATAAATATGGGATTGACAGTATTAAAAATAGAGGTAGGAAATCCATCGAATCCTGAAAAGACAGTACCAATTGAGTTTTTAATTGATTCTGGAGCGATATACTCTGTTGTTCCAAGTTCAATATTGGAATCGCTTGAGATAAAACCATTGGCTGAGGAAGAATTTCGCTTAGCAAATGGAGATCGAATTGTTAGAAAAAAGGGTATTGCACTTTTCAAATACGGTAAAAAGATTGGTGGGGCGGATGTAATTTTCGGTGAGGAAGGTGATAGTACACTCCTCGGTGCGTTCACGCTTGAGGCACTCGGTTTAGCTCTCGATCCTCTCAAAAGGGAATTAAAAC
>JACQYX010000021.1 GCA_016207985.1 Ignavibacteriales bacterium
ACAAGCGGTCGGCGGAAACAACATATCGGGTGTTACCGTTGCAACAATTATGAGATCGATTTCTTCAGGACCAATGCCACGGTTTTTTAACATCGCCTCGGTTGCTTTAGCACCCATATCAGAGCTGGCGCCATTTTCAAGGATGCGTCTCTCCCGAATACCTGTACGACTGAGAATCCATTCATCCGTTGTCTTAACCATTTTTTCGAAATCGGCATTCGTCAAAACTTTCTCGGGAACGTAATGCCCAACCGCAGTTATCGAAGCCGTCTTTCGCGTTCGTTGTTCACTTTTCATGTGCAATCAATAAAGCTTCCTGAATACGGTGATTTATATTTTTTCGAGCCATTTCTTCTGCTCGAATGATCATATTTTTTATAGCTTTCGGTGTGGATTTACCGTGCCCGATAATAACAACACCATTTACACCGAGCACCGGGACGCCACCGTATTCTTCATAGTCCATGCTCTTTAATGCGGCTCGCAAAGTCTTCCGCATTGCTAATCCCATCAATTTAAATATTAAACTTTTTCCCGTTACTTTTTTTATTCGGTTCTTGAAGAAAGCCGGAATGCTTTCACCAAACTTCAAGATCACGTTACCGATGAATCCATCGCAAACCACCACGTCGGCTTTACCGGAGAGGATATCTCTTCCTTCAACGTTACCGATGAAATTCAGCTTGCTCTGTTTAAGTAATGTATGCGTTGCCTTAACGAGCTCATCACCCTTCGATTCTTCTTCTCCAATGCTGAGAAGTCCGACTCTCGGACTGTTTATCTGGAACATCTCACTTGTATAGATACTTCCCATCAATGCAAATTCGAATAAGTGTTGAGGTTTACAATCCACATTTGCACCAGCATCGACGAGCAAACAAACACCCTGATCGGTTGGGAAAAAAGCACCGATAGTTGGTCTGCTGATCCCTTCAATGCGTCCAAGTATTAGTGTTGCTGTCGACATAACTGCGCCAGAGTGGCCTGCACTCACAAAAGCATCAGCGTCACCTTGACGATGCATCGTGATACCGACACTGATTGAAGAATCCCGTTTTTGCTTAACGCCTGCCATGGCAGTATCGTGCATATCGATAACCTGAGATGCATCGACAATCTGATATTTTAGATTCTGAGTTTTAAGATGTGTTAGTTCTTTTTTTAGAACTGTTTCCGGTCCGGTAAAAATTATCTCGAAACGATTCTCGGTTTCGCGTAATGCTTCGATCGAGCCCGAAAGAACATTTTGAGGAGCGAAATCGCCCCCCATCGCATCAACAACAATCCTTATGTTAGAACGTCCGGTTTCCAATGATGTTACGCAGCAGCTTTTGTCTATAGTGCCGTGTATAAAACGTGGATGCTCGACGGGTGGATTTACGACTCTTTGGGAATTATAATCGACCGTCCGTTGTAGTACCCACAATTGGGACATGCACGGTGGAGGAGTTTTTGTTCATGGCAATTTGGACATTCGGCATATGATGGCTTCGTCGCTTTGTAATGTGTACGACGTTTGGCACCACGAGATTTCGAATGTCGGCGTTTTGGATTAGGCATTTGATACTTTCCTTTGAATGTTCAATGATGTAGTAAATCTTGAAGACCTTGCCAGCGTGGATCTTTTTTATCCTGCTTACAATCACATGATCGGTGGTTCCAATTTGCTCCACATTGCGGGCATAGACCCTTACAATCTTCGCTGCACAACAATTTGAGCGGAATTGAAAGCAGAATCATCTGGCGTATATCTTCTGTAAGATCGAGCGATACGGTATCGGGACTGATGACCTGTAATTCTTCGCTGGAAAATCTTTCACCATCAACTTCATTATAAACATAGCATACGCTGTACGAAGTCGAGATTGGCTGGTCGAAATTATCAAGACATCGATCGCATTGGAATCGTCCCGCCGTTATTATTTTTGTTTTTAGATAAATCTGGTGTGAGGTTTTTTCAAGTTCAGAATGAATCTCAACAGTTTCCTGAAAATTACCGTCTAAACCTATTGATTTAGATTGAGCGGAGAAATTATACTCATGGAAACCATTGGACAGTCCGGAGACCCGGATAACAATCTCACTATTTCTATTGGTTTTATGTACCATAAGATTCCCAACTCCTACCAAACTTATAAAATCAAGCTATTCTTCAAAAAAACTTAAATAATATAGAAAATAATAAGTCGAGAGTCAAGGAATGATAAAAACATATAAAAAACTCTTAATTATATCACAGGGCTACAAACCAAGCCTGTTAAGCATATAATTTAATCGTCCCCTCCATCCTAATTGGTATCCATAACGTCTTGCCGTTCCGCGTCCAAGGTGCCAAATGAATTCGTCAATGGGAAAATCAATTAACCGATACCCTCTCTCAACGGCTGTTTTTATATTATCAAGACATGGAGTTCCATGCCGTACAAACTTTGGCAGCTTCAGGTAAATTTCTCTTTTCACAAGCATGCATATCGGTCGGATATACTCAATCGCACTATCACTTGCCTCGACATCGAACCCTCGCTTATTCATATAAATTTTCTTACCAACGATATAATTATCGGGATGGGCTTGTAAGTGCGTGATCATCAGATCAATGAATCCACCTTTACACACTTCACAGTCGGAATCAATGAATAAAACATATGGTGAAGAGGCATGTTGTAACGCTTGATCCATTGCAGGACCATGATGAAGATTATTTTCATTGATAATCAGCTCAATCGGTCCCGAGGATGTCTCCGCAAGCTGTTTGAGATAAATGGTGCTCTCATCTTTCGATCCATTATCGATCAGAAGAAGAGAAATCTGGGGGTAGTAACTGCGAAACGATTCTATTGTCCGACGGATTAGGTCGGAAGTTTTATAATTAATGATGGCTACCGTCACCGGATGCTGCATATATGCTCATAACTCCTGAGCTATTGATGAAGTAATATCCCCAAAAAGGAATAGACGATGAAAAGTATCAAATGAATTATACCTCAACAGTTTTTTCCACTCTAACCAACAAATCTTGCTCGATATGATAGACCGTTTCAGTTAGAGCTTCGATAAATTTTTGAAAATCTTCCTTATACAGAAACAATTTATGTTTTTCAAATTTTTCGTTTCCAAGACGCCGACTCTCGGTCACGACAATGTAATAATCTTTGGAAGATTTGGTCGCTTTTACATCAAAGAAATATGTCCGCTTGCCTGCACGAATTTTCCTTGAAAAAAGATTTTTCCGGTTCGTATCGACTTGTTCCATTTGAAGTAATTATAACATGTTGAGGAGTATAATGAATTATACTATCGTATTTTCTACGGGGAGATTTCATTTTCGAATTACAGCCAGTTTACCTGAGGCAACCTCCGTACCATCTGCTGCATAGGCAATTACAAAATAGATCCCGGTTGATACAAGGCCACCGTGTTCATCTGTCCCGTCCCAGAAACCGATCCTTCCACACGGACATTGGATATTTCTCACAAGATTTCCGCTAACTGTTATCACTTTAATTGAAGATGAATATACCAATCCGTCAACAGTCAGAGAGCTTGTCGAAGGAATATAATAAGGATTAGGCATAAAAGATAATTCATCAAACGACTGTTTCGGAGCTACCGAGGAAGTCATAAAACTTGAAAGCCCCTTCTCGGTTCCGAAGTACACTCTTCCGGTATTATGATCGATTGCAATTGAAGCGACATCGTTGTCGAGCAATTTGCCATCCGTATTTTCAACGGTATAACGCTCTACGATAGATGTACCATCCGGAGAAAGAACGAACACTCCTTGCTTTGTTGCAATCCACTTATTATCACACACATCGGGGGCGATCGCCTGGATTGTTTGGTCACGCAGCGGGTAGTAAACAGCAGTTGAACTATTTGGATCGTTTGTGCTGAAAATAATGGTGATCCCTTGATCGGATCCTACCCAGAGCTCTCCGTTATTATCGACAGCAAGAGAAAACACCTGATTGCTCGTTTCGAAAGTAAGTTTATTCCACCCACTATCGACCCCTGGAGGTACGTCTTTATCATTGTAAAATAATAAACCCTGTGGAGATTCATGATCAAAACGACCTGAATTTGTAAACCATTTGGTATCATTATTATCAATAACCAAATCTGGAAAAATTGTTAATGGTTCCCGCATACTGAGCTTAACGCTATAATCGAATGTTGAATCGGGTAAGAGTAATGTCACTGCGGTACTATCCGGGGCTGTACGGTTTGTTATCCATGTGGTTCCATTCTTATCAACCGCGACACCCCCAACGACAATATAGGTAGTATCACCTATAAGCGTAGGTGGTAAACCATTCGTTGTATTAAAAACTTTTTGCAGATTGCCTACATCATCCAGCATTGCTACGCCTTCTCCCCAGTTACTGATCCATTTGGAGTTATCTCTCCCGATGCTAACCTTGTAGTAATTGTTAGAACCCAGACGTGCATCTTGCTCGACCGTATATGACCGCCAATCGCTGCCATTGAAGCTCATGAAACCATCTCCATTCGCAGTCCCCGTCGCTGCCCAGAGTACACTCCTATTGTCCACGGCAATACTAACGAATTTATTCGATGATGGCCCCGGAGGTATTACAGAAATCCACATTGTATCTTTCAGTATCATTAATCCTTGTGTTTCAGTGCCAAGAATTTTTTCAGAAAGAATTGAGCTTAACTGCACATCAAATTTGTTGATGAGTCCAATGTTGAGTCCTTCGTATATCATCCATAATCCATTTTGAGTGATAAAATACGCAGAAGCACAATCGAAGCATAGTTGCTCGTTTGTTTGTAAACTAATGATATTCTCAGTCGGTGAGGCAGGCAAAAAATTCCATCTTACACTATCGAAGTACGCAAGTCCACCGGCAGTACCAGCTACAAGTTGTCCATCAAGAACGACCAAAATATTAACTTGAGATTCAGGTAATCCGTTTCTCTTCGTATATATTTTCCAAGAATCTGGTGCTAATGGATTTGGATTAGTCATAGGTGTTGAAGCTATACCGTAACGGGTTCCAATCCAAAGCATATCATTGAAAATCTGAGCTGAAGTAACATTACCTACAATTTCGTAAGGAGCGTTGCCAAAACGCGTATATGTTTCATGAAATTGCAGCTTTGAAATCGAATAAATACTAATCCCGATATCCGATAGAATAAATAACGTATCACCCATTATCGAAAATTTATTGATGCGCTTATTTGAACCGTGATCTTTATCGACAAAAAGATCGGTGATGTACGTCCATTCATTAGTGATCGGCAAGTAACGGTGAATCATTCCGTCTGCTGCACCGATCCAAATCGCTCCGAAGTCATCTGTAGAGATTGCTGTAAGGTCGGTTGTTCGAAGACCTTCTGATGTTGTGAATTCTTGAAACGTACCATTATTAATGTGGTAAGAGAACATACCTCCGTTACTTGCAACCCATACCTGTAGAGAATCACGGCTATCGACCGCAATATCCCTAACTTGACGTTTCGAGGTAAACGTCTTCCATTGTCCGATTCCTCCCAGAAGTGTCGATGTAAACAGACACCCAAATATAACCATCCAGCACAGACGCACAACACTCATCATATTTGAAGATCTATATTTACTTTTTCTTAACGGAAATTTTTTTTCGGAGGTCTGCCAACTCAATCGCCGATATTGCAGCATCCCAGCCTTTATTACCTGCCTTAGTACCGGCCCGCTCAATCGCCTGTTCCAGTGAATCGGTTGTAAGCACACCAAAAACGATAGGAGTTTTTGAT
>JACQYX010000032.1 GCA_016207985.1 Ignavibacteriales bacterium
GCGATTACCCTGGCCCAAGGAGGAAGTTGACAGGCGACTACATGAAATTATGAAGAACATTCACCAATCGTGCCTTGAAAAAGCGGAGAAGTATGGCGCACCCGGTAATTATGTTAACGGGGCAAATATTGCTGGTTTCCTAAAAGTAGCTGATGCAATGATGGATCAGGGCTTGGTGTAATTTATTGATTATCGTATTCTCCCTGATAATAAAGGGAGATGTTATTCTTTAAAAAATAATTAAATCCACTTGAATGGGTTGAGGTATTTCCTAAACCTGTTCCCAAAGTTGATATTTCTATGACGTCATTCTATGACAAAAATCGATCATCTTAAGATTGAAGATATTCATGGAAGCAGGATTAAAACGTTTCAGAAGCTGATGCGTTTTAAAATCCGGGATATCCTGCTTGTTTCCAGTCTGTATGATAATTATCTTTTTGAGGAAGATGGTCGATTGTACGAGCTCATTCGTCAGGAATTTCAGGTTCTCAATCTCAGTCACCCACCGGAAATTACTCACGTTACCGATGGAGTCGAGGCAATTGAATTGGCAGCGGTTGAAGAGCACTTTGATTTGATTATCACAACACTTCACATTGAAGATATGCATGTAACGAAGTTCGCCAAGGCGGTTCGTGAAGCAGGTTTAAAAACTCCTATCGTCGTTCTTGCATACGATAACAAGGAATTGCAAGAGCTTATAGAGAATTATGATATATCGGTTTTCGAAAAAATATTCATCTGGCAGGGTGATTATCGTCTGCTGATAGGTATTATTAAATATCTCGAAGACAGGCTGAACGTAGAGAACGATACGCTCTTGGTGGGTGTTCAGTCGATCATTCTTGTGGAAGACAATATTAAGTTTTATTCTTCATACCTTCCCCTTATCTATACAGAGATATTGAACCAATCGAAGCGCCTTATACTTGAAGGAATCAATGTAACTCACCGATTGTTAAGAACTCGGGCGAGACCGAAGATTCTTCTCTGTACAACTTACGAAGAGGCATGGAATTATTTTGAGAAATATCAAGATTTCGTTCTTGGTGTTATCTCCGATGTCAGTTTTATACATAACAGTGTAAGGGATCCGGATGCGGGATTCAGTTTTGCAAAGAACGTGATAAGCAAACATGCAGATATTCCCATTCTGCTTCAAACGAGCAGTACGGAACATGAGATGAAAGCAAAAGAGATTGGGGCGTCTTTCTTGTTGAAGAATTCACCGCGCCTCCTAAAAAATTTACGCCGTTTTATGATGAACAACTTCGGTTTCGGTGATTTCATCTTCCGCACACCCGATGGAAAACAGGTTAGCCGCGCTCACGACCTTAAGACATTGGAAGAGCAGCTGCAGATTGTGCCTGTAGAGAGTATTCAATATCATGCCGAACGTAACCACTTTTCAGTGTGGCTCAAAGCGAGAACTGAATTCTGGCTTGCCCATCGATTGCGTCCACGTAAAGTTTCGGATTTCGCATCCATTGAGGATCTTCGTCGTGAATTATTATGTTCCCTCAAACTTTATCGTGAGCTTCAGCAGCGGGGTATCATAACTGAATTCAATCCGGAAACGTTCGACCCGAAGAATAGTTTCGCCCGGGTCGGCGGCGGATCGCTTGGTGGGAAAGCCCGAGGTCTGGGATTTGTCAATCAATTGATCAGCAATTACAATATTCAGGACAAGTTTGCCGACGTTGAGATCTCCGTTCCCTCGGCTATAGTAATTGCTACAGACGTGTTCGATCAGTTTTTAGATGAGAACCGACTCCATGATTTTGCCCTAAGTGCGATCGAAGATGATGAAATCAAAAAGAGATTCTTAGAAGCTCCAAAGTTTTCAGAAGATATCAAAATAAAATTATCACAATTTCTCGAGATCATCCACGAGCCGTTGGCGGTTCGCTCGTCGAGTTTGTTGGAAGATTCCCAGTATCAGCCGTTTGCCGGAGTGTACCAGACGTTCATGATTCCGAATAATAACGCTTCGAAAGAAATACGCTTGCAGGAATTGCTTCAAAGTATCAAGTTAGTCTATGCTTCAACGTTCTTTCGCAAAGTTAAAGATTACATGAAGGCGACGTCTTACCGTTTGGAAGAAGAGAAAATGGCGGTCATCGTACAAAGGATGGTAGGTGCAGAACACAAAGGAAGGTTTTATCCGGATTTTGCAGGCGTTGCCAAATCGTATAACTTTTATCCGGTCCCACCGCAAGCATCAGTCGATGGAATCGTTCTTGTTGCACTAGGACTCGGGAAAACTGTTGTTGAAGGAGGCAATACTGTTCGCTTTTGTCCTAAGTACCCCAGGCATCTCATGCAATTCTTTAATACTATAGAGACATTAAAAAATGCACAGCAAGACTTTTATGCTTTGAATCTCGCATATGGACTTGAGGATAATGGACACATATCGCCTGATAAGTTTGTTGAAAAATACGATATGGGTATCGCTGAAACGGATCAGACTTTGTTCTATGTCGGCTCAACATATTCTACCGAAAATGAAACAGTCTATGACGGTATATCGCGAAGCGGGAAAAGAGTTGTAACGTTCGCACCAATCTTGAAGCATAAGATTTATCCACTTCCCGAGATACTTGAATTAATGCTGCGTTATGGAACGTGGGGAATAGGTACGCAAGTTGAGATTGAGTTCGCTGCTAACATGGACATCCCGCCCGCCAAGCCTAAAGAGTTTGCCATGCTCCAAATCAGACCTATGGTTCTGAGTCGTGAACTGGAAGAACTTGATGTTGAAAGAAATATAGAGGACCTTATTTGCCAAAGCCAGATGGTACTTGGAAATGGATCGATAAAGAATATACACGACTTAGTATTCGTGGATATTGAAAAGTTCGATAGATCGAAAAGTAGAGACGTTTCAGAAGAAATTAGTCAGATCAATTCAAAACTGATTGCTTTGAGAAAACCTTATATTCTCATTGAAGCGGGTTTTAAGGATATCAACGTCACGCCGTCTCAAGGATCGCACTTTTTTCAGAACATAACATCGTTTAGGGTGGGATATTTTACGGTTGACTCGTCGAATCAATTGGGATTTATCGATTGGCATTGGCTGCGTTCTCAACAAGCCGTTGATGAATTCAATTATACACGTCATCTGAGCTTAAGTGCACCAATGACGATAAAGATCAATGGACATAAGAATAAGGGGATTATTTTGAAACCGGGGAAGTAGAGTATTTATAGAATTCCACAAAACCGGTGTTTGGCAATCTCGGAAGTAAGATGTAAATTTTCTAAGCCTAAATTGAGAATAAAAAAAAATAAATAATTGTAGAATAACTACTATATTAATTACAAATCCAACATAAAATATTTTTAGGAGAAATATATGTCCGAATACGTAAAAGAATTAATGGCAATGGTAAAGGCGAAAAATCCGGCAGAACCTGAGTTTCATCAGGCAGTGCAGGAAGTTGCTGAATCACTTGCTTTAGTGTTCGAGCGCCATCCGGAATATCGCACAGCGAAAATTTTGGAGCGAATAATTGAACCTGAACGTGTAATTTTGTTCCGCGTACCATGGGTCGATAGCAAAGGTGATGTTCATGTCAATCGTGGATTCCGCATTGAAATGAACAGTGCAATCGGTCCGTATAAAGGTGGATTACGATTCCATCCATCCGTCAATCTTGGAATACTAAAATTCTTGGCATTCGAGCAAGTATTTAAGAACAGCCTGACGACGCTCCCTATGGGCGGAGGTAAAGGTGGATCAGATTTCGATCCCAAGGGAAAGAGTGATGTAGATGTTATGCGATTTTGCCAAGCTTTCATGAGCGAGTTACAGCGACATATTGGTCCCGATACCGATGTACCGGCAGGTGATATAGGCGTAGGCGGTCGTGAAATCGGCTTCATGTTTGGTCAGTATAAAAAATTAAGAAACGAATTCACCGGTGTTCTTACCGGAAAGGGTTTAAATTGGGGTGGTTCACTCATTCGTCCGGAAGCAACTGGATATGGTGCAGTTTACTTCGCTGCTGAAATGTTAGGTACTCGGAAACAAACACTCGAGGGGAAAAAATGCTTAGTCTCTGGCAGCGGAAACGTTGCTCAATATACCGTCGAGAAAATAAATCAGCTCGGTGGTAAAGCAGTTACCCTATCCGATTCGAATGGTTATATCTATGATGAAGCTGGAATTTCACCCGAGAAGCTGGCATTCGTTATGGAATTGAAAAATGTTCGCCGTGGAAGAATAAAAGAAGATGCTGATAAATACAAATCAGCAGTTTACGCACCGCTCACCGGCAAAGAAGATGCTAATCCCCTTTGGAACCGCAAAGCAGATTGTGCATTCCCAAGCGCTACACAAAATGAAATCAACGATAAGGATGCACAGAACCTTGTGAAGAATGGTGTCTATGTGGTTAGCGAAGGTGCAAATATGCCGACTACTATCGATGGCGTTAATGTATTTCTAAACGCTAAGATTCTCTATGGTCCCGGTAAGGCTGCCAATGCAGGTGGCGTTGCTACCTCAGGCTTAGAGATGTCGCAGAACAGCATGCGGATGTCATGGACGCGAGAAGAAGTGGATAATAAATTACATCATATTATGAAAAGTATTCATAAGACTTGTGTAACAATTGCAGATCGCTTCGGTACTCCGGGTAACTATGTAAACGGGGCGAATATCGGCGGCTTCCTGAAAGTTGCTGATGCTATGATGGATCAGGGTGTTGTGTAATTCCGTAACACCATCTCAGTGATACTTATGTAGAGACGGGATCAAATCCGTCTCTACATTTAATAAATCTTACCGAGGAGTAAATCTTGTTCAAGGATGTTGTTCTATTAAAGAATCTTTTGTAATTTGATAATGTATAATTAAAGATTGATATGAAAACTAATTTTGATGAACGGGTAAATCCACTTGATTCTCTCTGGGTCGAGCACGGGTATGGAAATCGTTTTCAAGGTTTTCAGAATCTGATGCGTTTAAGAATCAGTGATGTCTTACTCGTATCCAGTCTTTATGATTTATATCTTTTCGAAGAAGACGGTAGACTTTACGAGCTTATCCGCCATGAGTATGAAGGTTTTAATCTTAGTCATCCACCCGAATTAACGCGTGTTTCCAGCGGGGACGAGGCGATTGCTCTCGCAAAAGAGGAGAATCGGTTTAATCTTATTATTACAACACTTCATATCGATGATATGCACGCATTAGATTTTGCTAAGTTAGTTAAGCAATCAGGATTGAATATTCCAATTGTACTCCTTGCCCACGATAATCGGGAGTTGAAATATTTACTCTTGAATCATGATACAACGGTGTTTGATAAAATTTTCGTATGGCAGGGAGATTTCCGCATCATTATTGCCATAATAAAATATTTAGAAGATCGGATAAATGTAGAACACGATACCAATATCGTCGGTATTCAAACAATTATCGTAGTTGAAGATAACGTGCGGTATTATTCTTCTTTTCTCCCAATCATCTACACAGAAATTCTCAAACAATCTCAGCGATTGATTTCAGAAGGTATTAATCTCACACATAAATTCTTACGTATGAGGGCACGTCCTAAAATCCTTTTATGCTCAACGTATGAAGAGGTATCGAAATATTATCAAAAATATAAAGATTTCATGCTGGGTGTTATATCGGATATCGATTTTCCGCGGGATGGAGTACAAGACTCCAAGGCGGGAATCGAATTTGCAAAAAGTGTGAAAGATGATCAACCCGATCTACCTGTATTATTACTTTCAAACAATATTGATAGTCAATCGGTTGCCCGTGGTACAGGTGCATCATTTATCCTCAAAGAATCTCCGATGCTCCTCAACGAGCTGCGTAAATTCATGATTCAATATTTCAGCTTCGGTGACTTCATTTTTCGCACACCTGAGGGTATCGAAGTAGGACGGGCAACAGATTTAAAAAGTCTGGAGGAACAAATCAAAGCGGTTCCAGAGGAAAGTCTCCGTTACCATGGTGAACGAAATCATTTTTCAAATGTTAAAGAGACGTTCGATCCGGAAAGCAGCGTCGCGCGGATCGGCGGCGGTTCTTTAGGTGGAAAAGCGCGAGGTCTGGGCTTCGTAAACACGCTTATCAACGACTACAATGTTCGCGATAGATATGATGGTATTACGATCTCTGTCCCCGCTGCAGTTGTGATTGGCACAGATATTTTTGACCAGTTCCTCGAGGAAAATAATCTTCGTGACTTTGCGTTCAATTGTACCGATGACAGGGAGATAACAAAGAAATTTTTAGAAGCATCAAGATTCCCGGAAGAAATATTGGGAGAGCTTGTTGCTTTTTTAGATATTATTCGAACACCGCTTGCCGTGCGTTCATCCAGCTTACTTGAGGATTCTCAATATCACCCGTTTGCCGGTGTGTACGAAACTTATATGATTCCCAATAATCATCTTAATCCGCTGGTAAGATTAAATGATTTGTTAAACAGCATCAAGCGAGTGTATGCTTCAACTTTCTACCGAAGTGCGAAAGATTACATCAAGATCACTTCATATCGTCTTGAAGAAGAGAAGATGGCGGTGATTGTTCAGAAGCTGGTTGGCACTGCTCATGAAGATCGTTTCTATCCCGATATTTCTGGTGTTGCTAAATCGTATAACTTTTATCCTTTACCATCAGTGAAACCCACCGATGGTACCGTATCTGTTGCATTGGGTTTGGGGAAAACTGTAGTCGATGGTGGAAACACTGTCCGATTTTGCCCAAAGTACCCATCCGATCTAATCCAATTCTATTCAGTCAAGGAGGCACTAAATACCACACAGCATGATTTTTTCGCTTTGCAGTTAGATGCAAGCTCTGATTTCGGATTTGAAACTTATGATATGTCGGTTAAACAACATGGATTAGATGTTGCAGAGAAAGACGGACCATTGTATTATGTCGGCTCGACATATTCAGCGGAAAGCGATTCAATTTCGGAAGGGTTGAGCAGGCAGGGTGCAAGGGTTGTAACATTTGCGCCAATCTTAAAGAGTAAATTATTTCCTCTTGCACCTATCCTCGAGCTTTTGTTGGACATGGGAACATGGGGAATGGGTACACCTGTCGAGATTGAATTTGCAGTTTGTATGAAACCACAGAATGGAGCCGCAAAAGAATTTGGTCTTTTGCAAATGCGCCCGCTGGTTGTTCATCGTGAACCGGAAGAATTAGAAATCGAGAAGTATGATCAGTCGGAATTACTTTGTCAGAGCAATCAGGTGCTCGGTAATGGAGTCATCGAAGATATTTATGATATCGTTATCGTTGATTATCAACTGTTTGAACGCGCAAAAAGCAGAGATGTTGCTAAGGAAGTCAGTATGTTGAATGCCAGATTGATGTCCGAACATATTCCTTATCTCCTGATCGGGATTGGTCGTTGGGGTACTTTAGATCCATGGCTCGGTATTCCCGTGAACTGGGAACAGATTGCAGGTGCACGTGTCATCATAGAAGCGGGGATGAAAGATATGATAGTGACACCATCACAAGGGTCACACTTTTTTCAAAACATCACATCATTTAACGTCGGTTATTTCACCGTGAACCCCGAGAATCAACAAGGGTATCTCGATTGGGATTGGTTATTAAAACAAAATTCAAAAGAAGTTATGGCATATACTAGGCATATTCGATTTAATAAACCACTCACTATCAAAATTAATGGGCATAAATCCAATGGAATAATTTTGAAACCGGAGGTGGAGCTTGAGTAAAAAATCAAATAACGAACGACAACAAAAAGTATACGATTCATGTCCGCATTGCGGGCATGATTTAAGTCCATGGGAAAAAGTACTCTTAGGAGTTGATCGGGCTTTAACATGTAAGCATTGCTGGTATCGTATTTTATTAGACAGTGCGAAGAGTGATCAAAAGCCATCCCAGGAAAATAAATAACAACCAAAGGTTTAATGATATGGAATCTTACAATTCGTTTAATGTTGCACAGAAACAAATATTAGATGCAGCAAAGATACTCAACCTTGATGCAGCCACAATTGATTTACTATCGTGGCCCCAGAACGAAGTTAAATTTACTATTCCCGTGAGAATGGATAATGGCAGTGTGAAAATATTTCACGCCTGGCGAATTCGATACAACACGGCACGTGGACCAGCGAAGGGTGGAATTCGATTTCATCCCGATGAAACAGTTGATACGATCCGTGCATTAGCATGTTGGATGACGTGGAAAACTGCTGTCGTTGATCTTCCTCTTGGTGGTGGCAAAGGAGGAGTTCTTTGCGATCCAAAATCAATGTCGTTGAGGGAATTAGAAAATCTTTCGCGCGGCTACATCAGAGGTGTTGCAGAACATTTAGGTATCGATAAAGATATTCCCGCACCGGATGTCTATACAAACCCACAGACCATGGTATGGATGATGGATGAGTATGAAACGATCGTTCATCGCCATCAACCCGGCGTGTTAACCGATAAACCGCTGCAGGTTGGGGGAACGCAAGGTCGTCGCGATGCAACTGCTCGTGGTGGTGTTGTGACAGTTGGTGAAGCTTGTAAAATTCTCGGTGTGAATCCGAAGGGGAAGTATGCAATACAAGGATTCGGAAACGCGGGTCAGCGTGCAGCACTTCTTCATCAGGAATTACTAGGTGGCGGAACACTCGTTGCAGTGAGTGATTCACGCGGGGCAATTTACAATCCCAAAGGATTTAATCCAAAAGAATTGGTTACATACAAGCTGACCTCCGGCTCTATTGTTGGTTTTCCAGGATCGGCACCGATTTCCCATGACGATGTTCTCGAAGCAGACGTCGAAGTATTATATCCTGCTGCGCTCGAAAATTCAATCAGTGAACGAAATGCATCTAAGATAAAAGCAAAAATTGTTTGTGAGCTTGCCAACGGTCCAACTACCCCGGAAGCCGATGAGATTCTTTATAATAATCGTGTGCATGTTATTCCCGATATTCTTGCGAGTGCTGGTGGTGTCACTGTTTCTTACTTTGAGATGGTCCAAGATAGTTATTCGTTCTTCTGGGATGAAGATGTTGTGCATCAGCGGCTCGATCAAAAATTAACAAAGGCATATCATTCAGTTCAAGAAGCGATTAAAGAAAAGAAGGTACATCCACGATTAGCAGCGATGATCGTGGGAGTTGCGCGTGTGGCAGAAGCTTGTAAACTTCGTGGCTGGGTATAGGTAAAAACAGCTTATCACCCATGACAACGAGGCATGATTATATTCTCAATTATGAGAGTTTTTTCAATACTTTTATAAATTTCTTTATTTTATTTTCTCATAGTATATCATCCATCTGGCATACAAATTGAGACTTTTCAAGTTGCTTTCTAATCAATAATTTATCACAACTTTAATCCTAAATACCACAATGAATATAGGCATACTTAAAGAGGATCCTACTCGTGAAAGGCGCGTCGTATTAACGCCGGCAGGAGTACAATCGTTGGTCAGCATCGGATGCCAGGTTTTCATTGAGAAAGATGCCGGCAATGCTGCACATTTTTCCAACGAGGAGTATCAATCGGTCGGTGCGAAGGTCGTTTATTCGAGTGACGAGGTTTTTGGCCGCTCAGAGGTTCTTTTAAAAGTTTCACCACCGACCCCGAGCGATTGTTACCGACTCGTTGAATCACAAACACTATTTGCTGCACTTCACCTTGCGATAGCAAGAAGTGAAGTAATGAACCGCTTATTAGTAAAAAACATTTGTGCAATTGGGTACGAGCTGATAGAAGATCAGAATGGTGATTTGCCTATCCTTCTGGGAATGAGCGAAATTGCCGGACAGATGGCAATTCAAGCTGCGGCACGTTATCTTGAAAGTAATTATGACGGACGGGGAATCGTTATGGGAGGTATTACGGGGATTCCTCCTGCTACAGTTCTGATCATAGGTGCCGGTACGGTTGGTCGTGCTGCTGCACGAATGGCGCTTGGTTTAGGTGCAGAAGTGATCGTGCTGGATAAAGATTTTAGCCGGCTCCGGCTTTTATCAAATCAATTCAACTATCGCATTACCACCGCGATTGCAAATGAATATAATATCAAGAAAGCTCTACAATATGCCGATGTTGTGATCGGAGCAGTATTAATAAAAGCAGAAAAAGCTCCTCATGTTCTCACCGAGGAAATGGTGAAGCTGATGAAGCCGGGATCGATTATTGTCGATGTATCAATAGACCAAGGTGGATGTATCGAAACAAGTCGTCCGACGACATTGGAAAATCCAACCTACACGCTGCATAATGTAATTCATTATTGT
>JACQYX010000033.1 GCA_016207985.1 Ignavibacteriales bacterium
GAAAAGAAATCGGAAAAAACCGGATAGACCACTTGCGAAAAAGTCATTGGTATCAGTGTTAAAATAGAGATCAGCTTATAACCGGCGTTGTAGATACCAACCTCAACATTACCCCGTGTATATTTCAACACGGTTGGTCCAATAAAGGTATACAACGAGATGCCGACCGAATTGACAGCGATTGGAGCACTCTCTGATAAGAATTCTTTCCAAAGCATCCGGTCAATCGAAAACCGAGGACTCCCTACTGTTCGCTTATACACAAAATAAAGGATTAGCAAATTTGTAAAAGCTACTATAATACTTAGTATAAGTACAGTGATAATGTATGGAGAATATTGAATGATCAAAATAACAAAAACAGAGAGCAGTAAGTCGTTCAGAATGTTTGACAAGGCAACGAGCGTCATCTTCCTTTGTGCCTGAAATGCACTTAACAGAACAATTGAAAGACCATTAATGGCAAAAACAACTGTCGTTAAGAGAATTGCCCAATTAGTTATGCGGTCAAAATTAAGTATTCTACCAACCACTCCAACTATAACGCTTGCTATGAAGACAACTAATATTTTTAATGATAAAACTTTTCCAACAAGCTCACGACTCTTAGAAAGGTCTCTTGCTAAATTACGGGTAAGCAACTGTGACATTCCGAAATCGAAAAGGACTTGAAAAAGAGAACAGAAATTAAGTGCAAAGTATAATATACCGAAATTCGCTACACCTAAGTATGACGCGATATAATTTAATCGGAGAACACCGAAGAGTAAGCCGATGACTTTCCCAAAGAAAATTGCAGCGCTATCGAGTGTTATCTTTTTCGTTTGAGTGGACATAATTTAATGTTAAATGAAACTATCGGCGAATAAGATAACAAAAAAACGATGAAAATGCTAAGGCAATAAGCCCTGATTTAAATATCAGGGCTTTTCGACAGAAATCTTATTTCGAGGCAAGCCACTCCTTGAATGTCTTTGCTTTCGTATCCTTCTCCGAGAGGATTGGTTTTGAGATGGGCCACTCAATTCCGATGGTTGGATCGTTCCAGATTATGTTCGACTCTCCTTTGTTATTATAAATACCGGTGCACTTATACTGAATTTCTCCAACCTCCGAGAGAACACAAAAACCACGTGCGAAACCCGGTGGTGCCCAAACTTGCAGTTTATTATCCGCCGAGACTTCGATCCCGAACCATTTTCCTAATGTTGGCGAGCCTTTCCGGATATCGACTGCAACGAGAAAAGCAGTGCCATATATTACTCTCATTAGCTTTCCCATCGGTGGATCCCACTGAAAATGTAATCCGCGAATCACGCCTCTTACCGAACGTGAATGATTATCCTGTGGGAAGTAAGAAGGCAGTCCCATCGACTTGAACTGATCTTCACGAAATACTTCTAAAAAGAAACCACGGTCATCTTCAAACACTTCGGTCTTCAGTACAACTATCCCATTTAAATGTGTCGATTCGATTTTGAAAGGCATAAGATTAATTCACGATATTCTAGTCATTAAGTGAAAGAAAAAATACTCATTTTTTCGTTGAAGAACAAAAACAATCGATAAGATTAACTATGTTTCGACTTTATAAAACTCTGAATAATATTTATCACCATGAAAAATGGGATTGTCAGCCAATGATAGAACTTCGCATATCTCGACAGCAAACGGAGCTGACTTTTCAGCTTATTCCAGTTTTTAAACCACGATAGATGTCCACCTGAACTTACAGAGAGTTTATGGTAAATCATTGCTGAGGGGAGATAAATAAGCTTGAAGCCGGCACGACTTGCACGAACGCACCAATCTGCATCTTCACCATAAATGTAGTATGATTCATCGAGCATACCGATCTTCTCGATAACAGCTCGCTTCACTAAGATACAACAACCGGTGGTATAATCTGTCTCCTGTTTAAAATCGTATTGCCCTTCGTCAATTTCACGCACCCCGACATGTGAGATAATTCCTTTCCACCACACAATTTTACCACCCGCGTACCAGAGGCGATTGGGATCGTACCGACATTATTCCCACCAGCGAATCGGAGATTAGAATTATTGACAATGACTTCTACATGAGAGAACATTTTTGTAACTTCATCTACGGTTCCATCGGATGAGGCGTTATCGACAACAATAATTTTTTTATTTTGATATTTGACCTTCTCAAAGGACTGCAAACATTCTATTGTATCCCTTTTACCATTCCAACTCAAGATAATTATGAAAACGCGGGGAGATGTAGCCATTATTTACCGCACTTTTTCAAGAATGATATCAACAATGCGTCGCGCAGATTTTCCATCACCATATGGATTAGTTTTAGTCGCCATATCGAGATATGCTTGTCTGTCGGATAGCAATTTTTGGGCAACGGTAATAATTGTTTCCTTATCAGTTCCGACTAATTTCCCTGTTCCTGCCTCGATAGCTTCGGGTCGTTCGGTTGTTTTCCGCAATACAAGTACCGGTTTGCCAAGAGATGGAGCTTCTTCCTGAACTCCGCCAGAGTCCGTAAGAATGAGATAGGCTTTATTCATCAGCTGAACGAATGGACGATACTCCATCGGTTCGATCAAGTGAACTCGTGGAACGCCTGAGAGAATCTCATTCGCTTTCTTCTGGACATTTGGATTGGGATGCACAGGATAAACAAGCTCAACATCGTTGTTATGCTCGACTAAATGCCGACACGCAGAAAATATCTGTGCCATCGGTTCACCGAAATTCTCTCGTCTATGAGAAGTTAACAAGAGCACCCTGTGGCTGACGAAGTCGATTTTATTTAACGGTGCTTCTGTGAAGTGATAGTTTGGATCGACAATCACGAGGAGTGCATCGATAACAGTATTACCGGTCACGAAAATTTTTTCTGGATGAATTCCTTCCGCCAAGAGATTGTTTCTTGCCCATCCCGTGGGGGCGAAATGAAATTCCGCAATTCTCGAAGTCAACTGTCGATTTATCTCCTCAGGATACGGATTCATCTTATTCCAGGTCCGCAATCCTGCCTCGACATGACCGACGGGAATTTTAAAATAATACGCTGCAAGACTTGCTGCGAATGTTGTCGTTGTATCGCCCTGAACTAAAAGGATATCCGGTTTCTCTTTTAAGAGAACCGGTTTAATTTCATTCAGTACGGCAGTCGTTACATAAAACAGGTCCTGATCGTGCTGCATTATATCCAGATCATATTGCGGAGTGATGTTGAAAACTTCAAGCTTCTGATCGAGCATCTCGCGGTGTTGTGCGGTCACGATTACCAGCGGCTCGATGTTTCGCTTCTCCAGTTCCTTGACTATCGGCGCCATTTTAATTGCCTCAGGACGCGTTCCAAATACCAATGCGACTTTCATCTTTCTAACTCCAACTCTTTTATTGCAAACACTTCGATGCGATCTCCTAACATCTTCATGGTTTTCGTTATTATATAGTTAGGATAGTGAAATAGTTTTTTAAATATCTTCTGAATCATAGATCCTCTAAGCGAAATCTCAAAGGGCGACATTATGGATTCCTCTGAAGAATCTACTTTAAATCCGTGACGTTCAAGCAAATTAACGATACTCTTTGTGCGATATTCAAATAAATGATACGGTGGTAGCTGTACTGTGGCTTTCTTTCCAACCATTCCATAAACGAAGAACCCCAGACGCGAAAATAGCGTGTTGGTCTGCATGGGACATCGGATAACGAGCGTTCCTCCCATTTTCAAAAGCCGATTAATCCGCTTGAGTGCCTCGTTCGGACCGGGTAGATGCTCCAGCACGTCTCCCATAAATATTACATCGAATGTTCCGGCAGGTAATTCTACCGTTGTTACATCGCCAACTTCCACATGCAAATTAAATTTCTTCCGAGCAAACTGGGCAGCCGCTTCAGAGAATTCAATTCCTACTACATCGAATCCTGCTGTTCGTGCTGCATTGAGCAGTGCACCGCCCGCACATCCTATTTCAAGGAACATGCCCGTTGATCTACAACGCTTAATATCACGAAAAAGGTTATCATCACCCAAACGAGTGAGTGATTCGTCATCAAAATAACTTCCCTCATGTCCGCACCGATAATCTTTTTCGAAATAATCCTTAGGATAAAGAGATTGGATTTCTTCTTTTGACGGCTGAGGATGAATAAAAATGATCCGACAGTCTTTGCATTCGATACCACCCAACCATCGACCATTAAACTGATAACCGAACGGTTTTAATTTAAGATTGATCGAAGAACATACGGGACACAAAATCGGTTCGACACTCATTGCATCCCAACCAATTCTTCAACATTTGCGATGAAATTCTCCCATGAGTATTTTGTTTTTTCTATTTTAACATTTTCCACGAACTTATTTTCATGGCTTTCCACATAATATTTTTTTATCGCAAGGGCAAGTGCATCGGGATTGCTTGGTGGAACAATAAAACCAGTTTTATCATTAATAACAACCTCGGCAAGTCCACCCACATTCGTTGCAATGACGGGTTTATCGAAGTTATATGCAATTTGTGTTATACCACTCTGTGTTTCAGAAAGATAGGGTAAAACAACAACATCGGCTGAGCTAAAATATGTTGCAACCTGCTTATTGGGAA
>JACQYX010000093.1:0-3278 GCA_016207985.1 Ignavibacteriales bacterium
CGATGAAAACACCGAAATGTTGCACATTCTAGAATCGTCTTCGGAATTAACCATTAGACGATTCCAAGTACCAAAAAGTTGACAAGGATTTATCCTCTTACTAATCTGTAACATTTGTAATCCCCCAAGCGTCTAATAATTAGAAAACGGCAAAACCGATGAACGACGAGCTAATCCTTATTAATAAAGTGAAGGAGGGAGATCATAAAGCATTTAAAAAGCTTTATAATCTCAACGTCGTGCCGTTATATCGGTTCATGAGAAAATACACCAACGACGAGGCACAGGTCGAAGACTGGGTCCAGCGTGCATTCATTAATTCGTATAAAAACATCGGAACATTTAACGGAAGCTCCCGTTACTCGACATGGCTCTTTTCGATTGCGCTGAATGAGATGAGAACGGATTTCAGAAAACCGAGCATCGTTGTGTTTGATTCAGCGGATCTTCATAACCATCAGGTGCTCGATGATGAAGACGAATTTTTCGAGTGGAACGATATAATGAGATCGTGGTTGAGTGAGCTTGACGAATCAAAGCGGACTGTTTTCGTTTTATTCGAAGTTGAAGGATACTCACATTCAGAAATCGCATCTATATTAAACATCAACGAAAATGCTTCGCGCACACTCTTGCATAGAGCGAAACAATTACTAAAAACAAAATGGAAATCATTGGAGAAAGCAGTATGATTACACCGGATAAATTTTACAACAAAGCAGACCGCCTGACAAATGAAAGCAGAAATCGGATGTGGAAGAATATCAACAGAGAACTTCCTAATCGGAAAGGATCGTTTATTCATATCCCGGATAGACGAAGTTTCTTTTATGGAATAGCGGCATCGTTTATTTTGTACTTTTCGACTTTGGGCGTTGTCGGAACAATTAATAAGGCAATCGAACAATCGCAGCCGAGCGTTGTGAAGATCGATAAGGCATATCAATCCGCAATCCATGAATTTGAAAAATTAACTCCGCAAGTCAAATACACGGCAGTCGCTGACAGGGCTGAGCAAGATTATGTGTCGGTGCGAAAAGAACAACTTGACAATCTCGACGCAACTATCTAAAGCATACGTAAAGAAACTCCTTCCGGCGATCTCTCCCCGTTGCTCCAGACACGGCTACGGCAATTGTACAGTATGAAATTACAAATTCTTCAAGACATGATCGAGAATGGAGAGATAGCACTATGAATCGCTGGCTTATCTTATTCGCATTTCTGCTATTGACTTTTCCGGCACTGGCAGAACAAAAGACCACACTCGAAAAACGCATTCCTACAAACGTGTCCCAGCGAATCGAGATCGATGGATTCTCAAGCACCGATATCTCGTTTAAATCCTGGGATAAGAATGAAGTGTACAAAATCCATCTTCAAAGGACGATTTTACACTAAAACAGAAATCACCGGTGAAATCTACGTCCCACAATCGAATCCACTTTCGACCGACTTGAAGTATGGAACGATCTCGCTTGAAAATATGAACGGTGAAATTAGTTTGAAAGGAAAAAGTAACTCCCTCACACTGCGGAATTGCTCTTCCGTTACGTATGTGGAAAATGATTACGGCACAACACTTATCGAAAATTCCGGTGGCAGCCTCGATCTGAACTCAACAAGCTCTACCGTGACGATCAACGAATTTAACGGCTCGGTGAAAATCAACGCTAACTATTCTACAGTAACAATATGCCGCGTGAGCAAGAGTATCGTGGTCAACGATAAAAGCGGAAAGCTCGATATCGAGGAAATTTCCGGTGATGCAAAAATCGAAGCGGATTATTCAACGATCACGGCAGATAGAATAAAAGGTTTAATCGATATCAAATCGAAAAGCGCCACAATCAAAGTACGGTCGGCTGATGCGGTCCAAATCAATGCAAGTTACAGCGACGTCGACATTACGGATGTGAAGGGTGACATCGGAAAACCGATTATTATTTATGGGCAATCGGGAAGTCTTTCGCTCGAAGATGCAACAGGCAATGTGCAAATCGATAATCCATATTCTACAATCGAGCTCACACGAATCAAAGGCGACATAACGATCGATTCCAAAAGTGCGACGATCCGGGCGGACGAAATACAGGGGAACTGGATTTCACGCACAGAATATTCGAGCGTGACGATGCGTCGCATTAACGCTGACAATGTAAAGATAACGAATAAGAGCAATCCTGTATCTGTTCAATTGAAAAATGTTCCATCAAACATAGATATCCTGAATGAATATGGCGACGTTACAGTTCATATGCCTACCGGCTTCAGCGGCGATGTTGACATGTACGCTGAATATGGTACGATAGATACGAATTTCCCTATCAGGCATAAGTCCAGCCGCAAATCATCCTATACTGCGAAAGTGGGATCAGGGAATGGTTCAATTACAATCGAAACGAAGTCGGCGAACATCGAATTGATTCAAGAATAAATCCAGAAGATCCATAAATATAAAATCCCATCCCGATATTATCGGAATGGGATTATTTTAATAAATAGACCCGATCTTATTTCGGATTATCTATCCAGTCTCACGTTAGCAGCTTGTAATCCTTTCGGACCGCGCTCAACCTGAAACTCAACCTTGTCGCCTTCCTCGAGATTTTTATATCCATCACCATCGATAGATTTGAAGTGAACGAAAACATCTTCGCCACCGCTGCGTGATATGAAGCCGTAACCTTTGGCTCCGTTAAACCATTTGACTGTTCCTTTTTCCATGGAACTATCCTTTCTTTTTTCCGCCTTTAGCGGAATGTGTGTATTTTGTAAAAGTGTACGCCGAGAACCGTGGTTCTATGAACTGGATGCTGCATATAGATTATTCGTTGCTGTTACTACGAATGCTGGCGACTTTTACCATGGAAGGTACAACTGGTACATCAGCAGGTGCTTAAAGCGGGCGAATACTGCAATAAACGTGGTCAGTAAAACTATCCCTGAGGGATTTTCTAACGGTGTACTGTTATTTTGACTATATAACTTACATATAATCTTAACCAATAGCAAATACTATTATTCGGTTGATTGGGACTTCATTAGGTTTTGGTGAACGTTATTTGTAAATTGATATAGCTTATCCTTCTCACTATTAGAAAGGGGCTTACCATGGATGGCTTAGGAAATGTTCGCATCAAAGGTATATCTGGTAAAATGTATACCTTTAGAGCGTATCCACTGGATACTAAGTTTCAAAACTTTGGTGCCGTTTATTTTATAACGAGTCGAAATAGATATCCTGATGGAAGAATGGCGCACAGCAGAATTACTTG
>JACQYX010000093.1:3284-5152 GCA_016207985.1 Ignavibacteriales bacterium
CACACAGCAGAATTTCTTGCGGGCGTACAAGCGATTTATCAATTCGAATCCAGAACACATCGTGCTTCAAGGCGAACGACGCTAATTGTATCTGCATACTCCCACAGGAAGACAAAAATTCTCGTATTGAAATAGAAAACGATATTCGTCAAAACTATACACTCTTGTGTAATACTTGATATTCTATTGCTTGATACATTAAGCTAAAGAATAATTATTTACTTCGGAAAAAATAATATAAATGTCGTGGTGAACAAGTTTATCCTGAGTGAAAACGAAGGATCGAACCACAACAAACAAACGGCTGGGCATTGATTTGCTCAGCCGTTTTCATTTCTGTGAAGTCTCTTCTTTAATAACTACTTATCGATCCCTAAAATGAGAACGGGAATATGATAAATAATCTATCTTTCGACTTGGAAGATTGGAAGAATTCTCCCAGTCACAGTCGTACTAAGTTTTGCCCAACAAGCTTCATGGATAATAAGAGCAATCCAATCTTTATCACCTTCCTCAGAATAAATTCCTTTGTTGATGCTTGTGTAGTCTTCTCCCTCCTTTATTTTTTTCTTACAAAGATAACAACGTGCTTCCATTTTATTATTCCTTATTGTTAGTAGACAATTACTCTTGTCTCTTTAAACATGTGCAGTGTGTTCGATTGGATAAGCATGACTTAATTTACAAAATTCAATTGTCGAGAGCAAACGATATTGCACAATCACATCTCATTGCTTTGCTTGGATATAACCTCAGCGTAACTTATATTTATTTTAATCGTATCGTCCAATATTAAAATCGGATACTTTTTGTCGAACTTTTCAGGGATCCAACATGCTGAGATATTTTATCTTATTTATCTTCTTTTTCACCTGCACCTCCTTCAACCAACCTCACAAGGGAGATATCACTGGTCGGGTTACAGATTCCCGCACACAAGAGCCGATACCGTCTGTGAACATCATCATTCAGGAAAAACCAGAGATAGGCACATCGACAGATATTAACGGTAATTTCAAACTTCGCGGACTCGATGTTGGGACTTATAGTCTAAAAGTATCCGCTATCGGTTATGCTCCGCAAGTGATCACTAATCTTGTGGTAACTACCGGACGAGCGACACCCATCGCCGTTAAATTAACCGAGACAGTAGTTGAAGTCGAGGGAGCAACAACATCTGTCAATTATTTCACAAGAGCACAAGAGATGAGTCCAGTCAGTGCTAACATCATCGATCGTTCTGAAGTTCTCCGCTCACCCGGTGGAATCCAAGACGTACAGCGTGTTGCACAAAATTTCCCCGGCGTTGCAAGCTCGACCGATAATATCAACGAGCTGATAGTACGCGGCGGTGCACCGTTCGAAAACCTGACGATCATGGATAACATGGAAATTCCTTCCATCAATCATTACTCAAATCAATTTAATTCCGCCGGACCAATCAACATGGTCAATGCCGACATGATAGAGGATGTTCAGTTTTCAACAGGAGGATTTCCGGCACAGTACGGTGATAAAACGTCATCGGTAATGAGCTTGAAAGTACGCGAAGGTAACCGTGATATCGGTTTCACTTCAAAAACCGTCATGAACATGGCTGGTATCGGCACGCTCATCGAAGGAGGTTTTGCTGACGGAAACGTATCGTATATCCTCTCAGCACGAAACAGTCTTTTGGAAATCATCGATAAAACTTTCGGACTATCAAAACTTTCACTGACAGCTATTCCAAAGTATTGGGATGTTCAATCAAAAATTACGTACGACATTTCATCATCGGATAAATTAAGCTTCAATTTTATTTACGGAGATAGCAGAATCAACATCGAAGGCGATCCAAAAGACAAAGACGAGCTGCGGAAAAACAC
>JACQYX010000094.1 GCA_016207985.1 Ignavibacteriales bacterium
CCAGCGGGATGAACTCCCCTCTGACCAACGGTTTAGTCCCAAATTAACTTATGTTTGCGAATCTCGTCCGAGACTATGTTAAGGACGGGAGAAACAAATAATTTGTCAGCATATTCTAGTTCTCTCGTACCCCCGAGAGGAGTCGAACCTCCGACCAACGGTTTAGGAAACCGCTGCTCTATCCATACTGAGCTACGGGGGCAATAAAATATTCACTACAATAAAGTAACTTTTCTTTAATAAAGTAACTTTTCTTTGATAATAAGAGAAGTATTCATTATTACGTACTTGAATACTTTGTCAATATACCAAAATTATCGTGGAGTCTCAAGTCTCCCTATTTTCTAAGGATGGTAAGATTTAGATGTAAATAATTATTGTTTTTAAATATTATTTTTTTTATCTTGTGTATCATTTAATAAAATTATGAGAGGATTTACAAGATGGCTCAGGATCTCACAATTCTGATAGCTGAAGATGATGAAGAAGTGGCTAAAACATTAGAAGGGCATCTTTCCAACGAAGGATACAACACAACAGTAGCTCTAGATGGTGAGGTGGCTTTATCTGAGATATCAAAGAAAAACTTCGATATCGTAATCCTCGATCTGAAAATGCCAAAAGTCAGCGGTTTCGAAATTCTTAGGATAATCAAACAGAAAATACCTGCTACGAAAGTCATTGTATTGACAGCCTACGCTGATTTTAAGAATACCGAAATATGCAAAAGACTTGGCGCCGATCATGTTCTCGCTAAAACTTTCGACTTAGAGATATTATTTTGGACGATTGAAATGGTAACAAAAAAGCCCCAACCTTAGACGGTTGAGGCAAGAATTCTTTTACCTCCCCTTCGCTTACACTACTGCTTAGATATCTTCTCGCTCACTGTTGTAATACGAAGCATAATAACGTTTCAAGTCATTTCTTGAGCTGCTTTCTTTATTAAATAACCGATAACCCCAATGAAAAGCCATGATAATTAAAAAAGTAATAACGAGAGACAATAAAACAATATAAAATATCTGGAGATTATCCATAAACATCACGCCAAGAACAATAATTATGATTCATTCATTAACTGTCAATATATTTTAACAATATTAAATGTTAACAGCAACACCAAGTGTTAATTAGGTCACAATCACATGAATCTTTTCCTTGGAATCGATTATGATTAAATATAAAATAAAAAAGCTCCGCTAACGTATTAGCGGAGCTAAGGATAGTTGAAATTGATAATTTTCTATTGCAGTGTTCTATTCAAATTCATACCCTACACCGAAACTGAATGCCAATATATCCATTCCATGTGTACCAGGCATACGTTCATCCGCAGGGTCAACAGCGACTATCTCTCTGTCTTTACCCAGTAGATATTCTAAGCCCAAATCGATAACGAAGCTGTCAAACTTATAACCCGCGCCAATAGATACTGCATTGTAGCTTATGCTTGAGAATAGGATATTATAAGTTTTCTCGGGTGCAGGTGCCGGATCGATGTAGAAGCCCGCTCGCAAATCTAAGCTCTCATCGATTTTATAGCCAACTCCAAACCGAATCTGTACGGCATCTTCCCAATCGAGTGTTATAGTATCTTTTCCCCAGCCAGCTGCTTTATATTCAGTAATGAATTTATCTTCGCTTTCTGACCATTGACTGAATTGCGCATCGGCAGTGATTACTAAATTATCCATCGGTCGGAAAGCAGCACCGCCTGAAATCCACATGGGCCATGCAACATCTCGATCAAAATCGCTTTCCATCGTCCCATTTTTTGCAGTACCACTCATAGTTACACTTGTCTTTGTTCGGAATGAAGCGCCGATACTAAGCATGTCATGTAGTTCTGCCAATGCACCGATTGTAACACCATATCCTAAACCTGTGGAGCTCTCAGTATATTGTAACCAATTTGTTCCAATTTGTGCAGGATTATCCATATCAAACATACCGTAAAAAATATTCATAGCGACTCCTGCAGAAAATTGTTCAGAGAATTTATATGCAACAGCAGGAGAAAAATTAATAACACCGATTTTACTTTTCCACTTTAAAGCCGTGCCACCACTCAGCATTTTCAAGTCTTCACCTTCCCATTCAGTACCTAAGCCGGCGGGGACATAAACGCCGAGTCCGAAAATTAAATTTTCCACCAATGTGCAGTGATAATAGCCCATCAGATTGGGTGAGATGTAGTGATTGGTTTTCGTTTCCGTATTTATATCGATGGTTGGATACGGAGCGGGAAGTTGTTTATAGAATTTATATGATCCCAATGGAATCACGTCCGTTCCGAACACACCGATAAAATTCTTCTGCATCTGCGTAAGACCGGCAGGATTCCAATAGATTGCAGTATAATCATTCGCTAAACCGACAAAAGCTCCACCCATACCCAAGCCTTTAGGTCCGATACTATTCAAGCTCAATCCGTTTGGAAATACAGTCCCAATGGCGATGAAAAGCATCATCAATGTAACAATGTATATAAATTTCATAATATTTCTCTAATATTATTTTTGTTAAGTGAATTAGATTTTATTAAAATCATTATTTATTCAAAAGTGGAGCTGCTAGAATTTTATTCATTCATTAATGATCTTTACTACTTGTGATCGTTTGATACTACCGAACCAACATTAACTTTTTGACATCACTAAATTCGCCCGTGTCCAAGCGATAGAAATATAAACCACTCGCTAAATGAGATGCATCGAATGGAACAGAATACTTACCGGCCACTTGCTCTTTGTTGACGAGAGTCGTTATTTCACGACCTAGTACATCAAAGATTCTTAATAACACGGTTGAGACCTTTGGTAAATCATAGTCAATTGTCGTCATAGGATTGAATGGATTAGGATAATTTTGTTTCAACGTAAAAACCGTTGGGATAGATGTATTTTTATCATCAACATTTACTAATTTTTTAATATATGTCCATTTTGATGAAGCAGCTTCGGCAGTTGTTTGTAATTCGAGTACACTTTCCCCGCCAACTAGAGCGAATCCGAGCATTTTAGTTGCACCATCATCGAGATCGTACGGACCGGATGATATGACAAAATGAATATCTGCAACACTATCGGTCATAACAACTCCACTGTTCAACCATGTCCATTTAGATGCACGGCTCAGACTGAGTGATAGATTGTTTACCAATCCGTTATAGCCCACAGGACCTTCAAGCGCCCGTGCACCACAGTATACTGAACTTGGATTCCCGGAATTCCACGCAAAACCTAAATTCAGATCGGTATCGAATGATGTCCGGTTATATTCCCATGGCTTGGCTTGATCTCCCATAAAAAAAAAAAAAAAAAACAATCCAACATGAAGACCAGTTATTGAAGCACCAGACACATGCCTGGATAAACCATATCATAAATTTGTGTCGATGAAAAGTCATTATCCTGACAAATATTACAGGTATCATCTCGTACAACATCGATAAGTTTTTCAGATGAATATCCTATGATCAAACCACCTTCATATAATTGATTATCACCACCGAAAATGAAACCACTTCCACTCACGTTATTCAGATCGAGGTAACCTATTCGTCCGATATTCGTCAAACTTACCTCTACATTATTAATATTATGTGTTGCAAACGTAGGATTTATTAAAACTGAGAAGAACTGATAATCTGAATAACTGCCGTCGTTCATCGTCAGCTTGAACACGACATCATGTGAAGGCGGCATTGTCGATTTGATCAGAACTTGAAATGGTGAAGAACTATTTTCAACCGTTTCCAGCGTCCCAACCACACCGATCGGGTAACTACCACTTACAATTTGAACGTAAGAATCTGATGAAGTAAGAGTTATTGCTGCACCGGCATTAGTCGGAGATAAATAATTAGTAAATGAGGCAAAAATAGAAAATGTTTCGTTGGGTTGAAGAATCCCATTGTTATTCCCACCCGCTGAATCACTCGTTGTGAATGAAATCATTCTTAATGAAGGAGAAACCATAGTCAGAGCATTGAGTGCATTAATCCGACCTTTCCCGAGAAGATCCACATACGAAGGATTCAGTGAATTAATATTATCACAGCTTACACGTACCTGTTCACCAATCTGAAGGTTGTTATAAGAAGGAAAATGCGACTTCACGAGTGCCGCTAATCCAGTTACAAATGACGTAGACATTGATGTGCCAGTGGAAGAAACATATCCACTTGGGTATATTGTGCTATAGATGTTATCACCCGGAGCTGAGACATCAACATAACCGTTGTATGCAGAATAACCCGGTTTGATATCGCTTGAGTTTGTAGCAGCTACTGAAATTACGCCATCATAGCTCGCGGGATCCTGTTCGAATTGTGAAGCACCGTCACCACCCCAACTGCCATTAATGACTGTGGCGCCCATTGTTGCAGCGTATAGAATTCCTTCAAAACCATAAACGATGTAAGGATAACCACCACCGCGTGTATCGTTATCGGAGCTGGTTTTAACCGGTAGAATTTTACATTTATAACCCACTCCGGCGACACCAACGCTATTATTAGTCGCAGCCGATGCGATTCCGGCTACATGTGTTCCGTGTGAACTGGTACTATTAACGGGGGCGGGATTATTATCTTCAATGGGATTCTTATAATCACTACCTCCAAAATCACAGCCATGCCAGTCGTCAATAAATGAATTCCCATCATCATCAATACAGTTGCTCTGTTTATCACCACCATGACCATCTGGTCCATACTCACCTTGATTTATCCATATATTAGGTTGTAGGTCGGGATGATCCAACTGAACTCCTGTATCAATTATTCCTATCACAACGTTAGTATCGCCCTGCTCGATACACCATGCAGTATCCGCTAAAATTTTATCTAAACCCCATTGATAACTTCGGAATTGATCATTGGATCTGCACGAAGTCACATCATTAATCGGATAGATAAACCATGGCTCGGCATACTCGACCTCAGGGAGTCGAGACAATTCTTCTGCGAGGTTAAATGGTTCTAT
>JACQYX010000095.1 GCA_016207985.1 Ignavibacteriales bacterium
ACACATCCGACCGTATGAGTTGTTTTCGATTCTGCCGATAATAACGGTCGGTGTCTCGATGTTGTTCACTGCACTAATCAAACGGAGAACATTTTTACGACCGGGACCGACATGACCGACATTTAATATAAATTTGTCAACACCATATTTATTCCGAAAGAGTGCGCTATCTGCATTATAAAATCTTTCCTCGACACCATTAGGAATCACGTATTGTTTCTCACCTGCGATTAACAAACCTTCTTCCAATAAGCGTCTTTCACTTTCAGTATTTGGGAGAATTCCTTCCGCCCAATTACAAATATCGGCAAGCAAGCCGTAGTCCATCCAGAAACCGTGATAAGATTTCCTGATAAATCTATCAAGCCGCAATGCTGTTCGCAGAAAACGAGTGCTATGAAGCGAATAAAAGATCGGCGTAACTATCATTGGTATACCTAACTTGTGGATTTCCCTTGCAAGATGGTAAGTACCGATGTTAGCACCGAACAGATGAATTAAATCGCATTTACCTGCTTGAAGTTCCTGCCATGTCTCGAAGAAAGATACCTTCACTCCTAACTTTTCCAAACCCTGTTTGGTTTGGAGGATTTGTGTTCGCGGTCCGCCTTTCAGCAGCATTATCGATTGATATGAGGCGAAGTAAACGTTCATGCAGCATGTATGCGAAAGATGATTTTCGATTCTTGCATCACGTACCTCTCCTAAATAACTTATGAAAATAATCCTCGATGCGATTAATGGTGATCCAAGGATTATATTTTCTGATCCGATCGATATCGGAAGGAGGAATTTGTAGAACAGGTCGTTTAGACCATTTTAATAATGGCAGATGAATTGTAGGTTTGATGGAACAAAATGATTCTTGACCATCGGGGCGGGTAATATGTATCCAGTGATCTGAATCTTTCTGTTGACTTTCTATCTGCATTGTATCTTGTTCTATAGATATTTTTAAACTTAACGAACTCCTTTTTTTCCACCAGCGGGCGTAATCGATCATCCGTAAATTCGACAAACGCATCAGTTTTATTTTATCAAAAATATATTGGACGACTTGATGATTATTATCTTTAGGGTGATGATAGAAAAACAATGGCTCACGACGCAAACTTCCAATACTTATCGGATGAATAGGAACTTGAAGCGTCATCAACCGATCACCTACGATTGGAAACGAAGGTACGTTATCATAATCATATGAAAATTCCGATGAAAATTCAAAACCACATTCGTTTACCGCTCGTGCAATACCGTTATTCCACTTACCATACGGTGCGGCAAAACTCTCCGGTTTCATCCCAATTAAACTAAATACCTCAATTGCCCTACGGATATTCTCGATATTTTGCTCGTAATCCATAAACGATTCATGCTCGTAGCCATGTATACCAATCTCATGAACGTTCATTCTTTTAAATATTGAGAAATGCTTTTCCTGACTCTTCGTATCAACGAACCAGCTTGTTTTAATATTGTTTGAATTGATCAGCTTTAGAAGCGACTCGATCTCTTCCTGTTGTGCATAATCAGTATCGATTCGCCAGGCAAAGACGGTCGGTTTATCTTCCGGATAATACCACTTATGTACGTAGGGAATCCCACGCCGATGATGTAAATGTTCCAGTGCAATCGATACCATTCGCAACAGTTTCCCTTTCGAAACCATAGATACATTTTCGAATGGAAGGCGGTTACCGGATGCATAAAATGATCTTGTTGCTGTATCGACATTCAATATCAGCTCTCCTGCATCAAATGGCAAGACTACGACGGAGCCACCTCCATAGTCGCCGACGAAAACTGCTGGTTCATTCTTATCGGTCGCGAGGGTATTGGCATATTTTGGTAAAAATGCCTCTGAACAGATATCGAGTAAATCTATCTCGATAAACTTAGTATTATCACCTTTCCATAAATATCGAACATAAGTTTTTTTACTCTGTAATCCAGATAATTCAGTGAAAAATTTCCCCGAACAAAGAACTGCCCCACCCATCTCTAAATATTTTTTTATTTCTTTAAGGTCATTATCATCGAATCCATCACCAGCTATAATAACGCTGACACTATTTACATCGGTAATGTTTTTGACCGTCGAGAAAGATACGCCCTCCTGCTCGAGCAACGACTGCCACCCTTTCAGATTCTCACCAATCAAACCGATGTTCAGATTCATCATATCTTTTTCAAAAGATTTTTCATCTCTGTTACAGTTATCGCTCTAAGTAAAAATAATATTCCTGAATAAACAAGTGCACCTATCAGAATAATAATGAAAAGATGCAGAGTTGGGAGTGAAACGACAACCACTCCCATCATGATCGCAGCACCAGTGATACAAAATAAAGATTTTGGAATCTCTACTCTTATAAACCGGCGAAGATTTAGCGACATCAAGAAAAGCGTAGCTGTTTCTGCAATTACCATTGCCGCTGCGCCTCCGATGATACCATAATATTTAACGAATACCACGATCAACAATCCATAAATAATCATACTTATCCCCATCACCGAGCCGTATCGCTTCTCTTTTCCGATTGCAATTAATCCAGAGGTATAGATTGTATGGAGAATCGTCGCCAGGAAGAACCAAATAAGAATTTGAAAGACACCGGTGGCTGAGATATATTCCTGACCGAAAATAAAAAATATAATTTTATCCGCAATGAGTGTACCGCCGACACAAATGGGTACTGCTGAAATTATTATCCATTTCATCGCGGTGGAGAGCGTCGAGGCAAGCGATTCTGGCGAGTAAGCATGAAGTCGAGATGCAGCCGGCAAAAGCAGCATTGCCATAACACGGTCGAGCATCAATAAGAAGAAAACTAATTTACTCGCAGCGCTGTAGATACCCACCTCGTAATTGGTCATGAGGATTCCCAAAACGATTGTCGGTAGATTAATACTTAGATTGGCAAGAATAGAACCCAGACCAAGCGGAAATGAATTTCGTATGAGCATATCCCACCCTTTTACTGAGAATTGGAATTTCACTCCGTGATATTGCCTTCTATAAAATATCCATGATATGACAGATGCAATTACATCGCCAACCACCGAAGCTATCGCAACCCAAATAATATCGATTGGTGTATGGACAAATAACAAAATGACGATCAGATACGTTACCGCTGAAAGAAGCCTTGCAGATCCGATGATTCCCATTTTCTCTTTACACTGAAAAAACCAATCTAGGAGCAAAGCATTTGTGAAAAGAGACAAGCAAAAGATAATAATCAATTTTGTTAAAGTATAGGGAAGGAAGATAAAAGCGATTATTGCGATGATAATGTATACTGCAAAGCCAGCAACGAACCTGATACTTATGATGTTGTTTACGAGATTTCCCGATTCACCTCGAGCGATAGCACGTACACCAAACGATGATAATCCGAGCGAGCTTATCATCATCGCATACGATAAAACAGCAAATCCGATATTGATAATTCCAAAGTTTGCGATGCTTACGGTGCGGGCAAGATAGGCAATTGTGAGCATTCCCAAAATACGTCTCGCTATATCGCTACCTATGATGGCAATAAAATTTTTCGATAGTCGCCTCATTATTTGAATCCCTCGATTATACGGACGATTTCAGTTTCTCGCTTTTCCTTTGGAAAAAGTGAGACAATCCTTGCCCGAGCTCTCAATCCTAAACTGTAATCCATCTTCAACGCTTGTTGTATTGCTGAGGTCAATAATTCACTATTTGATGGAGGCACCAGAATACCGGCATCGCCAACTGCAGTCGGATTTCCACTTACTTCTGAAGCAACCGGTATACATCCGCATAACATCGCCTCGCATAGTGCATTCGGTAATCCTTCCCGCCGAGAAGGCTGGCAGTATACCTTCGCCTTCTGATAGTAAGGGAGAAGATCTCTTCGTGGAAGTTTTTCTAAAAATTTTATGTTCAACGGCGGCCTTTTCCTCAATGCAAGATTAATATCGGTTCCAATTACGATAAAAGAAACGTCAGGAAGATTTTTCGCCGCCTCGATGAGCAAATCTATACCTTTACGTTTGAAAGTTCTCTCATCTTTGACGACTGCAACCGATAGCACCATTGATTCTTTCTCACCGACCGGTTTCCAAACGTTTACATCGTAACCCGTTGGCACATAGTGTATATTTCTTCCATCATATTCTGCAAGTCGCACAGCTTCTTCTTTCAAGGAAGGATCGACGACAAGTATTCGATCCGCATTGTGAAAAACGTAACGGACAAGTTTCGCTTTCCACGGATTCAGCCAGATTCCGTAATCAAGCTCCTTATCTTTTGCAGCATCCACACCACCGACTATCACGATCGACTTTAAACCAAAAAATTTACTGAAAAACACGCCAACGAAAGCATATACCGAAGCAAACCAGCAATAGACGATGTCGGAGGAAAGTATGCGAAGAATGATTTTCAGAACTGCAAATATTCCGTGACCAATTTGTTTCTGAACAATAAAATGTTTCTGAAGCAGCTCGACATCATCCCGAATGAAAGGGGCATCTAAAGCAGAAATGAATAAAATCTTTTTGTATGATCTCAGGGTCATGCCCTATCTTTTTTGTAATCTCTTTTGTAGTATCTTAACAGTCTGTTGGGCGACGTTATCCCAATCGAAAGTTTTCGACCACTCGTATGCATTCGTCGCAAGACGATCCCGCAATGAAGAATCGTTTAGCATCATAAGCATTTTATCCGAGAGTTCGTTAATATTACCATATTCGTAAAGCATTCCGGTTTTTCCATCTTGAATGGCATCACGGAGACCGGGAACGTTACTTCCGATGACGGTTGTGCCACATGCATTCGATTCGATAACAGTTAATCCCCAGCCTTCTTTCGAGGAAGTGTTTACGATAAACCAGACTTCTTGCAGTAGTCGCACTTTTTCCTGCTCATCGACATAACCTTTAAAGCAAACGGCATTAGAGATACCGAGCTCCTTTGCAATCGATTCGAGTTTTCTTCTGTAATCTCCTTCACCGATGATTATTAATCTGACATCTTGTACTCTTTTCCATACGACGGTGAAAGCTTTCAGAAGATGATCGATCGATTTATACTTTTTCAAGCGACCAAAATATCCAACAAGGGGTTTTATGCTTCGTTGGGCGCTATTCGGCTTGTGTAGATTATGATCGACACAATTAAACGCATATTCGATATCCTTCTCACGAAATCCTTTTGCCAACATCTCATTTTTTGTGCTCGGTGAGACCACGAGTAAAGGAACTTGCTTTCGCCTCCCGAGCATAACACCTATCTTTTCCATCAAATAAACATAAAGAGCGAACGGCAATGGTGCTTCGCGAAAAATACTTTTTCCGAACAGATGATGTATAATGAAAAAAAGCGGTTCCTTAACGTAAAGAGGCGTGAAGAACGGTATCTTATTCATGTCGTCGATAACGATATCGTATCTTTCGTTCCGAAAGCGTTTCCAATATCTGAATGGAACCTTGAAGTTGAAGAGATAACGACTACCCTCCCGAATAATTTTTATACCATCGATTGTCTCTTCCGCAGGTGCTCCATCAAATGACGAACAGAATAGAGTAACCTCATGTCCTAATTTCACGATACGGGAAAAGATTTGATGTAAATGCACTTCGGCTCCACCTCCGAGTGGATTTCGAATATCCTGCCAGTTGAAGATGAGAATTTTCATGCGGTGAGATCAAATCATTTTTAGATGATGACGCAGCGTTCCTCTGGTAAATGGTGAAAGATTCTTCAGCAAAAGCGGGGCGTTATCACACCCCGCTCGTCGGTCGATATTCAGACAAAATAAAATCCAACTCCTACTTTGCTTTACTGGTGTCAGCGACAGTGGATTCCTTCAACTTTTGTTCGTAATATTGGATTCGCGATTTCAAATTCGGATCGTTTGGATACTGGATCAGCGCACGATTCAGAACATTGATGATCGATGAGTAATCTTTTCGTCTATCATAGATATCGAGTAAGACTGTATAGGGCATTGCAGGATCTTGGGATTCGAAACGGTTCGTGTTAATCATATCCCATGCAGCCGTCTCGAGCATCTTTGCATACTTCTCTGCAAATTCGGTATCCCCTAACTGATTGTACAAATTCATGATATAGGCATTGATACGCATTTCCAGATTCGGGATACCTTCGATCGGAACAAGTTCTTCCATCCTTCGCATTATCTTTTTCGCTGAAGCGATATCATTCTTCTCACGCATAGCATACTCAGTCAACCGAATGAAGTTGAATCGATAGTTCATAACCATTCGCTGGACATTCTCATCGTAGTAAACATTTTTATTATCGAGATTACGGAACAAATATCCAAGCTGAGGTGTCTTAGACGGTTGGACGTTCTCTGCCATCAACTGCGCTGCCATGATATCATAATCAATCCCTATATCATTCTGTTCGACTTTCTTGGGCTTCAATTTATACGTCAATCCCTGCATCCAAAGGTATGAGTCAAGACCAATTTTTGAGTCGGGTGAACACGTGACGGCAAAGTGAATAGGTCTTTCCCATCGGTTTGACATGATGATCTCGTGAACCATGATATCCTGAACGCGTAGTATTCGAACATCATTCTGATATGGAACTCCATTCATCGTGAACTTGATCTTTCCTTCGTTTAGAACCGTAGAGTCTACTAATGGAATACTCGCCATCTTTGGTCTGTCAGCAGAATCATATCTCATTATGATATCCTTCGTCACGGGAATCTCGATCTGCCTTGGTTTCCATCCTCTCGGGCTGATCCGATCAATTTGCCCATCCGGAATCGATATTGGAACCTTTGGTGTACCATGCGGCATTTGATTTTT
>JACQYX010000096.1 GCA_016207985.1 Ignavibacteriales bacterium
AACCGACACTACAAGCCCAAGAATTCTCAAGCTCTCCTTTGAGCTTATGTGTCTTAAGCCGAGGATCGAACGCATTCCCGAAGAGCAATTCTAGAGTAGATTTAATCTCATCAGCTTTATACTGCTGCTTACGGACGTATTTCTTTGCTGCCCTAATGAATGTATTGGAGCGTATGAGTTCTCGCTTCATTCCATTATTTCATTCATAAGTTCGTCCGAAGTCGCCGTTCGAGTTTTTCCTTCTCGAAATTCGCGTTGAGCATCTTGAATATCTTTTGATAGCTCAGCACGTCTTCTATTCATTATTCTATGATTGAGAATTTCTAACAATGTTTCTTGTTCTTCAAGACTCAATCTTTCGGCTTCTTCTAATATTTCATTCAAGCTGATTGTATGATTCATTGTATCACCTTAAAATAGATAAATGCTTACTCGTTAAGTTTAATTTTCTTGCGGAACTTTGCATACTGACCATAGTCGAGATATATCTTATCTTTATCAAGATAATCTCTCAGCTTCGGTGTCCGGTTCTGAACTTTGGTGATCTCTTTGGTCACTTTAAATATGAAACCATCACTTCCGGCACCAGAGCCAAATGAAACCATGAAAATTAAATCGTTCGGTTTCGCAACATCCAGAATAGCTGCTAATCCTGTTGGCGATGAACCCGAATAGGTGTTACCCATCCATGGCACAATCCAACCGACCTCTAGCTGATCCTTCGTGAAACCAATCCGCTTACCGACTTCCTGCGGGAATTTTCCATTCGGCATATGGAATACGGCATATTTGAAATCTTTCGGCTTCATTTTAGATTTCTCAAGAAGTGCATTTGCCGCACCCATGATATGTTTGAAATAGGCAGGATCACCTGTAAATCTTCCACCGTGACGAGGATAATCTTCACCTTCACGACGCCAGAAATCCGGAGTGTCTGAAGTGTAAGAGTGAGTGAATAGAATTTCAGCAACAACTTTTTCACTTCCCATGATGAATGCAGCACCACCTGCAGATGCTGAATACTCAAGTGCATCACCGGGCGCACCTTGCGATGTATCGGCACCGATACCGAGTGCGTACTTCCTTTCACCTGCTTTTACATGGCTGTATGCAACGTACATCGCTTCGCTTCCAGCTTTGCAAGCAAATTCATAACTTGCAACGTGAACGTGCGGACCAATACCAAGTGCATCAATAAGTATTGTGCCGCTTGGCTTGACTGCATAAGGATGAGATTCTGAGCCGATGTACACTGCACCTATATCCTGCGGATTGATTTGGGCACGCTTGAGCGCATTCTTTGCCGCAGCAACCGAGATAGTAATTGTGTCTTCATCCTGTCCGGGGATGGTTTTTTCATTTAATTGTAGTCCTCGGATGATAGCATTGGGGTCCATCCCCCATTGCTTAGCGATTGTTTCTGCTTTTATGCGATACCTTGGGAGGTATGCACCGTAGCCGACTATACCGACCATTTGAGCTCCTTTTATTGTTTCTTATTTGAATTACTTGCCAATAACTTTATCAATACCTCTTCAATCTTCTTCAAGAATTTCTCAGCTTGCTGAATTTCTTTTGTAGCTTCCTCTTTTGTCACTTCAACATAATCCCCATAATCTGCATCTTCTCTCATTCTCTTCATCCTGATAATCAGCTTATTAAATTCTTTTGATACCAGATTCTCCTTAACAAAATATTTGTGAAATAGTGTGATAACACCTTCATGACGTTTGCTATCGATATGAAATAGTGCAAGCAATGCACGCATAGCCGTTAAAATAGCATAATAACTTTTAGTGACGGTGTCTTTATAAAATCCTTGCTGGTAATTTGCACGTGCAACCGATAGGTTATAGTAAGCCCTTTCCAATCGATGACGTGCTAAATCTTTATGATGATTTTCTTTCATATTGGAATACCTTCCTTTTGGACTGCCTCAAAGAAGAACGAGTGCATTTCAAGATTTTTTTTCTCTTCATAAACACTATAAACGACTGGTGAGAGTAAGACGTCAAATTCATCCCAAACATCAGCATCAATCTCAGAAACCTTGTCGAGTATCTTCAAAGATTTCTCTTTGACAATAATGTAAATATCGACATCGGAGGATTTCTTTGAATTGCCGCGTGCCTTTGAACCGAATAATTGTACGGTTACAAGTTGTTTACCTAAAGATTTTTTCAGCCGTCGCGAGAATGCACTTATGGCTTTCCGCTCCAGTGGGTTCAGCTTTAATTGTGATAACTTTTTCATAAAATCTTAATATGCAACTCTTCCAACTGTTCGGGATCAACTTCAGATGGCGAGTCATCCATGAGCGACATCGCGCTTGTGGTTTTTGGAAACGCGATCACATCACGGATTGATTTTTCACCACACAGCAACATGCAGATTCTATCAAAGCCGAATGCAATTCCACCATGAGGCGGTGCACCGTATCGGAATGCCTCAAGTAAAAATCCGAATTTCTTCTTTGCATGTTCATCATCGATACCGAGTAACTTGAACACTTTACTTTGCAAATTTCTATCATGAATGCGAACACTACCTCCTGCTATTTCGTTTCCGTTTAAAACCAAATCGTA
>JACQYX010000097.1 GCA_016207985.1 Ignavibacteriales bacterium
CAAACAACGATACCGTCAGCACAGAGGATTATCACGCTTTCATCGCCTTAATTATTTTCATTGGTATTTAGCTTTATGTCTGCACTAAAACAGCAACACTATTTGAGCATTATACCCATTCTGAACGAAGTGAAGAATCTGGAGTAAAATTGAGACTCTTCGCTTGCGCTCAGAGTGACAATTAGACTTTTCACACAGTCTGTCTGTTGGGGGTGGCATGTTTGAAGGTAACCTTCTTCACCGATGATGCTTGCCTTCGGGCTGAGCCAACTTTTGCACTTTCTATCTTCATTTTGTAAATTATCCCATTCTTATTCTCACACAAAAGGAATTTCAATGAGTCTCCTCGTCGTAGGTTCACTCGCAATCGATACAATCGAAACACCGTTCGGTAAAGTTGAAAATGTCTTGGGCGGATCGGCAACTTACATCTCCATAGCCGCAAGCTATTTTGTTACTCCTGTCCGACTCGTTGGTGTGGTCGGCGGTGATTTCAAGAAAGAGTACATCAAGTTTTTAGAAGATCGTGAGATCGATCTCGAAGGATTGCAAATAATCCAGGATGGTAAAACATTCCGCTGGGGCGGGCGATATCATTACGACCTCAACGTCCGTGATACTCTCTTTACCGATCTCAATGTGTTTCAGCATTTCAATCCGGTTATACCGGCATCGTTTAAGAAAACAACGTATGTTTGCCTCGGCAACATCGATCCGATTCTACAGCGTAACGTGCTTGAACAAATCGAGAAGCCCCGACTCGTAGTCGGCGACACGATGAACTTCTGGATTACCGGCAAGAACTCGGAGCTGAAGAAAACATTAAAGCTATTGGATGTAATCATCCTCAACGAAGCGGAAGCACGTGAGCTAACGAACGAGCCGAATCTTATCCGTGCAGGTAAAGCGATCATGGAGTTAGGTCCCCGTATCGTAGTCATCAAGAAGGGCGAGCATGGTGCACTCTTGATCACGGCGAACACGATATTTTCTGCACCTGCCTATCCGCTCGAAAACATATACGATCCTACCGGTGCCGGCGATAGCTTCGCAGGTGGATTCATCGGCTGGATTGCGAAGACAGACGATATATCGGACGATAATTTAAAACGTGCAGTGGTTCACGGAAGCACACTCGCCTCGTTTTGCGTTGAGAGGTTCAGCTTGGATCGATTCAAAGATCTGACGTATTTTGAGATACTCGATCGCTTCCGTGAATTCAGAGAAATTTCTAAATTTGATGAGGGATAGAAAATCCTTGCTTCATTAAATTTTGTAACTGATGTAACGCAACATGAGCGATCAACAGTGCCGTTACTATGTCTTCGCGAACTCATCCCCTTATCCCCCTTCTCTAATTTTAGAGAAGGGGGAATTTAAAGGGGGTTGAGTTCAAAAAGATCGTGACAAATGGCTATTATAAAAAACATATTAGAACTGCGTAACATCGATTAGTACGACTTAGCAGGATTTCAGGAGTAATATGATAAAAGCAATTGAATGGTGTGGTGATAGTATTCGATTCATAGATCAGACGAAACTTCCGACTGAAGAAGTTTATCTGAAGACCTGCGACTACACTGTAATAGCGGATGCGATTCGGAAGCTGAAGATTCGGGGCGCTCCGCTTATCGGTATTGCCGCAGCATACGGAGCGGCACTTGCGGCTGTACATTTCCGCGAGGGGAATTTGAATTCCTTTTCCCAACAAATCCTCAGAGCAATTGATGAGCTTGGCTCAACACGTCCGACTGCTGTGAATTTATTCTGGGCGTTAGAGAGAATGAAAAAGGTTTTACATAATGGAACCGACATCGAGCAAACAAGAAAATCTATCATCGACGAGGCGATTCGCATCCATAAAGAAGATGAAGAGATGTGTCGCAGAATAGGTGAAAACGGAGCTAAGCTAATTCCTCAAACGGCTGCGATATTGACTCATTGTAACACAGGTGCTTTAGCAACCGGCGGAGAAGGCACCGCCCAAAGTGTAATCACTACGGCACATCGACAAGGCAAATCGATTAAGGTCTATGCCGATGAGACACGCCCGCTTCTACAGGGTGCACGCCTTACAACATGGGAGCTTATGAAACACGGCATGGATGTTACACTGATTACCGATAACATGGCGGCATTTCTGATGCAGCAAAAGAAAATCGATATCGCTATCACGGGAGCCGATCGGATTGCTGCCAACGGAGATGTCGCAAATAAAATCGGTACCTATAATCTCGCCTTGATTGCAAAACATCATGGTGTGCCGTTTTACGTAGCTGCCCCAACTTCAACAATCGATCCGTCAATTCCTTCTGGAGATAAAATACCGATTGAGGAGCGGCACAAGGAGGAAGTAACACAAGGTTTCGGAAAACGTACAGCACCCGAAGGTGTAAATGTCTATTCTCCAGCATTCGATGTAACCCCGTTCAATTTAATTTCTGCAATCATAACCGATCAAGATGTGTATAAACCTCCGTTTAATTTTTCCAAGTTGAAGAAATAGATGAGTACGATTGTTAAAACGGAGGCGGTTGTGTTGCGGTCGATTGATTTCAAAGAGACGAGCAAGATCGTAACATTTTACACCCGTCAGTTTGGTAAAATCGCCGGGATGGTCAAGGGAGCTCGCAGACCTAAGAGTAGATTCGGCACATCCCTCAATCCGATGTCTTACGTATCACTCATAATCTACAAGAAGGAAGGAAGAGAAATTCAAATAGTCTCTCAATGCGACTTGATCAAGCCGTTCCGACATCTTTCAGAAGACATTGAGAAAATGGCTGTCGGGATGGCGATGATTGAATTGGTAAACATTGTAACTCCCGAACATGCAGAAAATGCTCAGTTGTTTTTACTGCTCGTGAATTCACTAAGCTCACTTAACCATGCAGTAAAGAATCCATCCAACTTATTGTTCTACTTTGAAATTCACCTTGCGAGGGTATTAGGATTTCAGCCGGTGCTCGATCATTGTGTTACATGTAAGAAAGAATTGAAAAAGATAAACGATGATGCAACATATCGATTCGATATTGCAAAGGGTGGTTTAGCTTGCAAGCGATGCTCTACAGCTCCGGGTTAGAGAAGCTCACTGCCTGCAGATGTGTTGAAAATCCTCCAACAAATCATTTCATCTAATCAGATAGATAGTATCTTTGATTTAAACATCAATGATGAGTCGAAAAAGATTTTGGGAAGTTTCATTTGGACGTATCTCCAATATCATGTACATGGATTACGTGCACTGAAATCGCATTCAGTTTTCTCGAAGATGTTCAATATGATTTAAAAAATTTAATTGGTAAATTTGTAACAAAACAGGTATGTTAAAAGTATAATCGGATAGTTTAGTATTAAAAGGATAAATGAAAATATGTCGAAAAAATCAATTCTTGCAGCATTATTTCTAATATTCATCGGGATTATCTTTGGGATGGTGCTCGTCTCAAACTTCCAGTTCGGTGTGTTGCCCGGCTTTGCCGGTGAACAGGACGTTGCGTTAGGTGCACAATCGCAAGTGAACAATCCCGATTATAAATCGTTGAGTAAAGCATTCATCGATGTGAATAAAGCTGTATCGCCAACAGTAGTTTCGATCACTGTTACCACAAAAGTAAAATCGAAATCGAGAGACCTCCGAGATTTCTTCCACTTCTTCGGACCTGAGAGTCAGATACCTGAGTCGATGCCGCAGATAGATGGTGGTTCTGGATTTGTAATCAGTGGCGATGGCTATATCATGACTAACAATCATGTTGTTGCTGACGCAGAAAAAATCGATGTTACATTCGGCGATGGTCGGAAGATGAAAGGAAAAGTAATCGGTACCGATCCTACAACCGATCTCGCTATAATTAAAGTTGATGGAAAAGATTTAGCTACTGCGGCGTTAGGTAATTCAGACGAGCTTGAAATCGGTGAGATGGTTATGGCGATAGGCAATCCTCTTGGCTTACAGGGAACGGTCACAGCCGGTATCGTTAGTGCGATAGGGAGAGATATCGGAATATTACGGCAAGCCGGAAATTATCGCATAGAAAATTTCATCCAGACAGATGCGGCAATCAATCCCGGAAACAGCGGTGGTCCGTTGGTGAATCTAAAAGGAGAAGTGGTTGGAATTAATTCAGCTATCGCTACAACTAATGAGCGGTATCAAGGTTATGGATTTGCGATCCCGATAAATCTTGCAAAAGCTGTCGCTGAGGATATAATTAAAATAGGTCATGTCCGCCGTGCATACGTTGGTATCGGTATGAATCCGCTTACCGAAACAATGGCGAAAGCACTCGGTCTTGAAAAAGCTGAAGGTGTGCTGATCCAGAAAGTTGATGAAGATGGTCCTGCTGAGAGCGCTGGTATTAAGGAAGGCGATGTTATTCTTTCTATCGATGGTAAAGACATTAAGGCACCGAACGAAGTGCAGACATTGGTTGCACGAAAACATCCGGGCGACGTTATAACGTTTAAAATCTTTAGAGACGGAAAAACTTTAGAGAAGAAGATTACTTTGAAACAGCGGAAAGACGATGCCGTAGCTGTAAAAGACAATACTCAAAAAGATTCGGGTGAAAAAGACGACAGTGAAGAAGTATCGACGAAACCATTGACATTCGAAAACTTAGGGCTTACAGTTAGACGAATGACATCGGAGGAAAGAAAGAGCAGCAAAGTCGAGAAGGGAATCATCGTGAGCGAATCGAAACAATTTTCCGAAGCATTCAACAACGGTATTGGTACGGGTGATATTCTTTTAGAAGCAGATAAACAAGATTTGAATTCTCCTAAAGATTTGAAGAAGATAATCGATCGTCACAAACCTGGTGATGCAATCTTGTTCCGAATAAAGAAAAGTGAGGGGATAGGATTTTAGGCGGTTCAGATTCCGAAAGAATAAGTCCCACAAACTTAAGAATACTTCAAAGCCCTACCGAAAGGTGGGGCTTTTTTATATGTACGGCGGTGAGGTATCTACTTAAATAAAGCCAAATCCGGACGCTGGAAACCTTCAATACTGATAGAATGCCTTAAAAATAGGGTCTGGAGTAAAATTCAAGATTAAGTACTTTGTAAGATTTTCTGAACCGATTTCTTGACAAATGCCTTATTTTCTGTTATATTTTTAATCATTAGTTAACGGATTAATCATTTTAAAGCGATACACCTAAGGAGGTGTTAGATCTTCAGTGCACATTTTGAAGTAGCATCAAGCAGAAAGCTCAGCAGTAAAGTACTCATCCTTAATCAAAATTATGAGCCGATGAGTGTTTGTAATGTTAAAAAAGCAATTATTCTCCTTTATTTAGGGAAGGCTGAGTTGATAGAAGCGTACGATGGGAAATTGGTTCGGTCGGTATCTATGAGTATGCCATTCCCGAGTATTGTTCGATTGGGAATCTATATCCACGTTCCTTACAAGAA
>JACQYX010000001.1 GCA_016207985.1 Ignavibacteriales bacterium
AGCAAAACTACCCCAATCCTTTCAATCCAACAACGACAATCCAGTTTGATATACCAAAAGCAACATACGTAACTCTGAAAGTGTACAACTTGCTTGGTCAGGAAGTAGCAACATTGGTGAATGAGAAACGTGAAGCTGGAAGATATGAAGTTGAGTTCTCCGCCGAAGGTGGATCCGCCTCTGGCGGAAACGCCTCCACCCTTTCGAGCGGTTTATATTTTTATCAAATTCAAGCAGGCTCTTTCGTGAATACAAAGAAATTTCTTTTGGTCAAATAAATTCAAATAAACTATCGAACGGCGTATAGATCGATTATATACCGAACTCTACGCTTTTATTGGTTGTCTCCGTTTGCTTCTCAATTGGTACGAGAAGAAGACCGACTCCATTACCAGCAGAAGCACCAACGACATTGCGTCCCGATCGAACCATACTCCAAATCCTTTTTCCTCCATAAATAATTTCAGGATGAATGTTGATATCGACCATCCCGCAGAAAAAACCAAAGCTAAAAATCCAACGGCAAGTAATCCTTCTTTCCAATCTCCTTCCTGCCATCTTTTGGTGTAAAGTATTACTGCTGCAACAATGTGAACATAGAAAATAAAAAGAGCGATCATCTGACCGAAAATCAAGTTGTGAGTGGCTTGCCCGCCTGCGGCGGGTGAAAGTGGCTTGCCCGCCTGCGGCGGGTGAAAGTGGTGAGTAGTTGATAACAGAACTTGGAATATATTTCATCAATTACAAAGAACCGATGACTAACGACGATTGACATCATATTATAGCTCGAATTGTTTTTAGCAAGATTTTTATATCGAACCAAAATGACCAGTTTTCAATATAATAGATATCGTACTTTATTCTTTCTTCGATTGACGAATCGCCTCGGAAACCGTTGACTTGTGCCCAGCCTGTTACACCGGTCTTCACACGATGACGATCTAAATATTTCGGAACGAGCGATTTGAATTGTTCAACAAAATACGGGCGTTCAGGTCGCGGTCCAACGAGACTCATCTCTCCTTTCCATACGTTGATAAGCTGAGGCAGCTCGTCAAGACTTGTCCTCCTTAATAATTTACCAATCCGAGTTCTTCTTGGATCATTCTGGATTCCAAGCCCGGCTTGCTCATCATATTTCTCTGCACCGACTATCATCGAGCGAAATTTTATCATTCTAAAATGGTTTCCATCAAGTCCGACTCTATCTTGAATAAAGAATATGGGACCCTTCGAGCTAAGTTTGATTGCAATTACGATGATTAATAAAAGTGGGGAAGATAACAGCAGAAATAGCGATGAAAAAACAACATCAAAAGTGCGTTTCGATAGTCTGCCCCAAGTGGTCATCGGTACGCCTTTGATTTTTATGAACGGGATACCCTCGACTTCCTTTACTATCATTCCACCTGTCATTATCTCAAGCAGATCAGGCACCATCATGAACTCAACGTTCACACCTTCACACTCCTGGACAAGCTTATAAAGCTTTGGGTGCTCATCGTAATTCAATGCAACAAGTACAAGTTCTATTCTTTCCTCAATAAGCTTATCAGGGACTCCATCGAGTTTGCCAAGATATTTCAAGATATTCATCTGCATTGAACTTTCAGTTGGGTAGTCCGAAAAATAACCGACAAGTCGATAACCGAGGAGTGGATGCTTGTACAGCGATGTGAAGATTCGATTCGCCGTTTGATTATCTCCCACGATGACTGCATTTCGCAGCTCCCGCCCTTTTTTATATAAAGTCTTCTCTATCTGAAGAAGGATAAATCTACCAAGAAAAATATTTATAATAGATGAAATCCATAGTAAACCGAAAACGATTCTCGAGTAAGAGAAAGCACGATAGAAAAAAGCTGCACTCATGACAACGAGCATACCAACGGTCACTAATTTTATGATGGAATAAAAATCATCCGCAAGTGCAACATTCCGACGGGCACCGTACATCTTGCGTGAATTAAATATTACCAGCCAGATTGGAATGATAACGAATGAGCCGTACACATACGCATCGAGCTGCGGCATGTCTTCTGTCAATGGCAGGAAATTCAAAGCAGAAGTTTCGAACCGAAGCCAGTAGGATAAAAGAAAAGAAATTTCGATTGCAATTATATCGAATAGAACTGCAAGTGTTGGAATTAAAAAATCGTTTCGGCGGGGACGTGACATTATAACTTAATCGTTATTCTTTTGGTGTCCGTTTTATAACACCATATATTGCTTTCCCTTCGCGTGTCTGCAACACGATATTGTCATTTTGCCAAATTACTTTTTCACCAATTATTTGTTTGATCCCTTGTAGTTCGTATCGGACATCATTAAGTCCTCCTTGTAAAACTATAACAGATGCATTCAGACCATCCAAACGAATAATTGTCGTATTCAAACGCTCGTTAGTTTGTTCTACCGAAGTACATAGATTATCTAAACGCTCATTGGTTTTATTGATATATCGAACGGTTTGATCCAACCGCTGGTTGGTTTGGTTCAAGCGCTCATTAGTATCTGAACGTAATCCTTTGATTTCATCAAGAATTTCTTTTAATAATTCATTTTCCATAATTAATTTCTTCCTGTTATTAATTATTATCCAAAATCATTTTATCCAAACATCTCATTTTCTAAAATACCGCAAATGATATGTGCAACAGTAATGTGCCCCTCCTGTATCCTCTGTGTGTCGTTCGATGGGATAATGATAGGAATATCAACAATACTCTTTGACGATCCGCCATCTTTTCCGAGAAAGCCAATAACGGTCATTCCGCGTTTCTTCGCTTCGTTTACAGCTCGATTCACATTTTCCGATTTACCGCTTGTGCTGATTGCTATCAATACATCACCTTTGGCACCAAGTGCTTCAACCTGCCTAGCAAATACATTTTCAAACCCGATATCGTTCCCACCCGCAGTCAACATCGAACTATCTGTAGTCAAAGCGATTGCAGCAAGTGGTGGTCGATTAGCTTTATTCATTCTGATGACAAGCTCAGTGGCGATGTGCTGAGCATCTGCCGCACTGCCGCCATTGCCGCAAATCAGGACTTTCTTTTTGTCATTGAAAGCATTGATGAGAACATCGACCGCTTTCAGAATATCACCTGCACATGCATCGAAAATTTTCTTTTTCGTCTCGGAGCTCTCGTTGAGCTGATCCTGAATATATTTCTGTCGATGGAGAAGAGTTAAAGGTAGATGTGCCATATCAATTCAAAATTTAAAATTCAAAATTAAAAAATGGATTTCTATAAATATTTTCAAAGTACAAAGAACTTAGTACTAAGTACTAATGACAAATTACAAATGACCAATGACAATTATTTTACAAAATTCTTCACAATCGTTACGACCTCTTTTAGTGCTTCATCAAGTTTTGCTACATCCTTCCCGCCGGCAGTTGCGAGATGCGGGCGTCCACCACCACCGCCGCCAACAAGTTTCGCAATTTCACCTACAATCTTGCCCGCTTGCAGCTTTTTAGTCTTGATGAGATCGTCAGTTACTACACACACAAGCGATACTTTCTCATTTATCACGGCAGCTAAAACACCAACGCCTGAGACAAGTTTCAAGCGAAGTGTATCGCCTAATCTTTGAAGCTCATCAACACTCTGCACATCAACTTTTTCCGATACTACCTTGATTCCATCAATAACCTGAGAGTTCGCCACGAGCGTTTCAATTTC